>JAPJRE010000402.1 GCA_030824725.1 Sphingomonas sp. | reverse complement strand
CCCGGCTCCCCATGCATCCAGTTCCAATCGTCATCCTCGCGAGGGCGGGGATCCATTGGCGTTGATGCCGCGGTTCTCTTCCCCAGCGCCGAGGGCGATGGAGTGCCGCCGTCGCGGGAGCGACGGTTTTTTTTGACGCGCACGACACGTCCTCGCCTCCGCCCTGATCGGCGCATTCGGACGCCGTGCCGCGAGAATGGACCTATTCACCTCCATTTCCGCACCACCCTAACCTCTCGCTAACCTCGCATCGCTATGCTGGCGGGGTGCATAATTCCCCCGTGACTCCTCCGATTCCTCCGCGCGTCGACACGCGCGCGCTGCTGGGACTCACGGACTCGACCGACACGATCGACTGGCCGCGCATCCGCGCCGCCCAGCTCCAGGCCGGGCGACGCTCGGCCATCCTGTTCTTCTCCGCGCAGCTATGCGGCGCCGCGCTCTCCGCGCTCGCGCTGGAGCCGCTGGCCCCGCACGGCCTGCTGTTCTGCTGGATGCTGCTCACGCTCGGCGCGGCAACATGGGTCGCGGTGCGCCGGCTCCGCTGGCGCATGGCGGACGCGCTGACCGCGAGCATGGCCGACATCCGCCGCACCGCGCCCGAGGGGATCGTCACCGGCCTCGCCTGGGCGATCCTGCCGCTCGCCTTCGGGGCGATCGCATCGGATCGCGCCAGCCTCGACCTGTGGGCGGCGATCACCCTCGTGCTGATCACCTCGGCGATGACGATGGGCACGCTGCCGCTGGCGAGCCTGTCCTTCATCGCCATCCTCGGCAGCACCTGCGTCGTCACGCTGGCGCTGACCGGCGCGCCGCTGCTCGCCGCCACCGCGAGCTTCCTCCTGCTGCTGGTCGCCGCCGCCAGCCTGTACCGCGCCCGATCGCTGGTGGTGCTGCGCGCCAACCAGCTGACCCTGGCCGAGCGCGACCAGACAATCAGCCTGCTGCTGCGCGAGTTCGAGGATGCCGGCTCGGACTGGCTGTGGGAAGTCGATGCCCAGCGCCGCGTCGTCCGCGCCAGCCCCCGCCTCGCCGCCTCGCTGGGGCTGGAGCCGGGCACGCTGCACGGCATGCCGCTCCTCCAGCTTCTCGCCGGTGCAGGCTGGGAAACCGGCCACTTCGCCGCCGAACTCCACGATCTCGCCGAGAAGCTGAAGCGCCGCGACCCCTTCGCGGACGTGTCGATCCCGATCGACATCGAGGGCGAGCGCCGCTGGTGGCAGATGTCCGCCAGCCCAAAGTTCGACGAGCGCGGTGCCTTTGCCGGCTTCCGCGGCGTCAGCTCCGACGTCACCGAGCAGCGCCGTGCGACCGAGCAGATCTATCGGATGGCGCGGTTCGACACGCTGACCGGCCTGCCCAACCGCCTCCACATCAACGAGGCGCTCGCCACCGCGCTGGCCGAGGCCGACAAATGGGGCGCGCGCTGCGCCTTCATGATGATCGACCTCGATCGGTTCAAGGCGGTCAACGACACGCTCGGCCACCCGGTCGGCGACCGGCTGCTCCAGCACGTCGCGCGGCGCCTGCGCGGGCTGGTGAGCGAGACCGAGATGATCGGCCGGCTCGGCGGCGACGAATTCGCGGTGGTGGTGCGCGACGCTCGCGATACCGCCCGGGTCGAGGCGCTGGCCCAGGCGATCATCGACACCGTTTCGCGGCCCTATGAACTGGACCAGCACACCCTCTATATCGGCGCCTCGGTCGGCCTCGCGCTCGCCCCGCGCGACGGGCGCACCGCCGAGACGCTGGTCCGCTCGGCCGATCTCGCGCTCTATCGCTCCAAGGACAAGGGCGGCGGGCTGTTCCATGCCTATGAGCCGCAGCTCCATGTCGCCGCGGAGGAGCGCCGCGTGCTGGAAATCGCGCTGCGCGCCGCGGTCGAGCGCGGCCAGATGGAGCTCGCCTATCAGCCGGTGGTCAATGCCCGCACCGGTGGGCTGCTCGGCTTCGAGGCGCTGCTCCGCTGGACCCACCCCGAGCTGGGCATCATTCCCCCGTCCAAGTTCATTCCGCTGGCCGAGGAAGCGCGGCTGATCGGCGGGATCGGCGAATGGGTGCTGCGCGCCGCCTGCCAGGAAGCCGCATCCTGGGACGTGCCGGCGCGAATCGCGATCAACGTCAGCTCCGAACAGCTCCACAACCCCGCCTTTGCCGGCCTCGTCGCCCAGGCGCTCGCCGCCTCCGGCCTGCCCCCGGACCGGCTCGAGCTGGAAGTCACCGAAAGCGTGTTCCTGCGCGAAGGCACCGCAGCGGTGAGCGTGCTGGAACAGATCCTCGATCTCGGCGTGCGGCTCAGCCTCGACGATTTCGGCACCGGCTATTCCTCGCTCGGCTATCTCGCCCATACCCGGTTCAACTCGATCAAGATCGATCGGAGCTTCGTCCAGAATGCCGCGCGCGGCACGCGGGAGGCGATCGCGATCATCCGCGCCGTGGTCGCGCTCGCCGAGAGCCTGGGCATGGCGACGACGGCGGAAGGGGTCGAGACCGAGCAGGAGCACGAGATGGTGCAGGCGCTCGGATGCACGCGGGCGCAGGGCTATTATTTCGGCCGGCCGCTGCCGGTGCACGAAGCGCGCGCGATTGTGTCGCGAAACGGTAACGAAACAACCCGCATCCGTGCGTGAGTTGCGGTGACCTGTTCCCAAACTGGGACATAACCCCCTTTTTTCATTGGGAACTTTGGAACCCGCCAAGGGTCTCGTCTGCACTGCAATGGTTCACTTGCCGTTAAGGGAGACACCCGAATGTATCGTACGCTTATGGCGGCGGCTGCCACTGCCGCGGCGCTTGTCGCCGTCGCACCTGCCCAGGCCGCAACCTATTTCGGTCCGGCCGACATGAATATCGCGCTTGCCGCTGACGGCTCGATCTCGGCCAGCTTTGGCCAGTCGGGTATCAAGGCGGGCAATTTCACCCACATCTATCAGTTCACCCTGCCGCAGGACGGCCTGGCGAGCGGCTCGATCATCACCAGCGCGGTGAAGTTCAATGGTCGCACCGACCTCGACCTGACTTCGGTGTTCTTCAACGGCGTGCAGCTGACCGGCTTCTTCGGCGGCGGCGTCAACGAAGCCGTCTTCGCGAACGCGGTGCCGATCACGGCCGGCGCGCTCAACGAGATCACCATCAACGGCCTGTCGCGCGGCAACGGCTCCTATGGCGGCCAGGGCGTGTTCGTCCCCTCGGGCGTTCCCGAGCCGGCAGCCTGGGGCATGATGATCGGCGGCTTCGGCCTCGCCGGTGCAGCCATGCGCCGCACGCGCCGCACGCGCGTCACCTTCGCGAAGGCCTAACAACAAAAACCACCTTCGCCGTTGCAGGGAAGGAGCGCCGTTGCGGAGTACCGCGGCGGCGCTTTTCCGTTCGGGCGCCATTTCGTCGCGATCCGCATCTTCACTCTTGCCCCGCGCGGAATCGGCCGATAAAGGGGCGGACCGCACAGGGGTGTAGCTCAGCTGGTTAGAGCGTCGGTCTCCAAAACCGAAGGCCCTCGGTTCGAATCCGAGCTCCCCTGCCACGGACCTCCATGAC
>JAPJRE010000401.1 GCA_030824725.1 Sphingomonas sp. | reverse complement strand
CGCCATCGGTGCAGATGACGTCGATTACCATATCCTTCACCTGCACGGCCGCGCCTGTTCGGCCGAGTCGATGATCCTCAGCTACCGCGACTATGATCACCTCTACAGGCGGCAAGGGCTGTCGAAGCTTCCTTTCGAATTCGCACAACGCATCTTGATGGGCGGTAATCCCGTGCTGTTTGTTGGCATGGGCATGTCCGAGGCCGAGTTAAATCAGGCGCTGCAGGATTTCGTCAGCAGCAGCCCCTATCAGCGGGTGGCACCCACCTTTCTTCTCTGGAACGCCAGCGGTGTTGATCGCGATTCTACCCATGGTGTCAGCGGCGTCGAGATGCGGCGGCTGGACTGGCTGCACCGCCTCGGCGTGCTTACCATTTTCGATACCGACCTGGCACCAAGGGACGAGGCTCCCATGGGCGCCCCGACCGCTGCGCGCCTCGCTCAACTGCTGCGGGAGTTGCCGAAACGCGCGGCGCGGATCGGCTGCCGCGAAGAATATACGGGCGGACGTGCTTGGCGGCAGATGCTGAAGGCGCAACAGCGCGACGGGCCGGTGATCGTCTGGGAAGTGGCAGAGAGCTCGCGCGCGGTGGGGTCCTTCGAAGCGGCTGTCGACGATGGCGTGCTGTCCAAGTTGACCGATCGGATGCGCGCGCAGCCGACGGATCGAGGTATTGGCATCATTGCCCGGCAAGGCTGTGGCAAGGGTTCGCTCGCCTGGAAATTGGCTTTTGGATCGGACGCGCTGAGTATTGCGGCAGAGAACGTGATCCTCATCAACGCGAGCTTCAGCTTCGACACCGACAGCGTGCTCGACGCGATCGCGCGTTTCTTCGATGCCCGTACGAACTGGCGCTATACGGGGAGACCGGCCGGCAGCCCGAAGACGAGCAGGAGTTCCTTCTTCCGGGCACTCAGGCATTTCGGCGGGAAGCCGATGCTGGTCATAGTCAATGGTTGCGAGCGCTTTTTTAGTGTGCGGGGCAAGTTGTTGAGCGCGGAGCTGCACGAACTGTTCTGGCTTTGCGCAAACGGTGCGTTGCCCGCGGTACGGCTGGTACTGGTGGGCACATCGCGAACCCGAACCTACATGGAGGAAAAGCTCGGTTTCGAGGTGGTCGACGCATCGGAAATCGGCCTTGAGCCGAGCTGGAACGAAGAGATGCTGCCGGTGCATCGCTTCGATGCGGTCCAGCGTGCCTTCCAGCGCGAAGGTATTGCGGCCGAAGCCATCGCCCCCGGTTTGTATCGTCGGCTCAATCAGGTGGTGCTGGCGGCCCGCGCTAGCGCGGCTGCGCGAATCAGCGGCGATCTCGCCGATCTGCGGAAGGCATTTTTTGACCTGTACCTCAATCCGCGCATCTTGGGTAAAGCGCTGGGCAACCAGCTGATGCTGGCGAACGAAATCTTGCGTGCGCTGGCTTTCATCGGTCTTCCCGCCGAGGAAGTCGTGCTTGCCCATGCGCCGCGCCTGAGACACATGCTCCGCGCGCACCAGGGCGAGCTTGCCGACGTGCTCGCGCATCTGGAGCGGCTTGGATTGGTGCTGCGGATCGTCGGGCATCGGGGCCAGGACGGGACCGGGGAGAGCACGTCCCGATACACGCTACCGCGCCTTCTGCTGACCGAACTGCGGGCGCGCTTTTCCGTGCCGCTGTCCGAGGCAAAGCTTTCGACTGCATACAATATGTCGCTCTACGTCGCCCAGCCGGTGGACGGTTACATCCCCGAGCCCGAGATCCACGACGAGCTCGGTAATATGGTCGATCGCTTGCTGGGGGCCTATCGCGACATCGCTTATGATCGCCCAGAGCTGCAGCACCCGGGGCACGAGGAAGAATTGTTCGCGATCGCCGTGGACTTGATGCCGCACGAGGATCGCGCGCTGAACCAGGACAGCGAGCCAAGGCGCCAACTCGCGCGCGAGCTCGAAACGCTGGCCAGTGCCGAAAGCATGCAGTGCTTCAGAGCAGCGCTGGCGCTAATCCGTGGTTATTATACGACAACCGATCTCCTCACACTTGACCTGGGGGATCGCCTAATCCGCGAAGAGCGTGATCCCGTCCTGATGGAGCATGCCGAACGGCTGGATAGCCTGATCGACGCCTATGGCAAGATCGCGCTCGCACGGGAACGGCTAAGTGAGCGGTTTGGAGAAAACTTCTTCAGGATCTTCGGATCGGTCGAGCCACTGTACCCGGACGAGCTGGTTTGGCTGCACAACGAACGCGGAGTAATCCGGTTGGCGATGGGCGATTTGTTCGAAGCACGCGCCTCGTTCCTTCGCGCGCTCGACATCAACACGCTGTACGTCGAACGCAATGACCGGTCGCACAATTGGCGACGGATCCGGCTTAACCAGCTGACGGCCGATATCGAGGGTGGGGCAACCGAACTTGCCCAGCGCAAGATTGAAGAGATCCTGCAGGTCAGTCGCGGTACCGTGGCCATCGGTAGCGACGAGGACAAGCTGGCGATCGCAGTAGCCACTGGATACCGGGGATGGACGCATCAGCTTCAGGGTAGCGCGAATGCTGCCAGTCAGGATTATGCCGAAGCCATTGAGAGCTTGCGTGCGCTGGATGAAAGCAGAGCGGCTGTCTATATTCAACGGTTGCAATTGACGCTTGCCGTCAGCGAAGCGGACGGTGCTGCCCCCCGCAGCGTGCAGTCGCTTGAACGAACCATGGATCTGGCATTGGCAACGCGTCAGATGGACTTGGTTTATCGTCTTCGCGTGCTGCGCGCGATGCAGCAACTTGAAAGCGAGGCGCGTGACGCGCTCACCGACAAGCAGGCGCGCCAGCAACTGGAGAAAGCCCAAGACTATGCGCTGCAAACCGCACTCAATCGGATCCGTGTGGAGGCGGGTATTGGCATTGCCGACGCCCGATTCCGCACCGGCGACTATGAGGGGGCGTTACGTGCGGTATCCGATGCCATGATGGTGGCGACGCGCTTCGGCCTAGAGCTCCGCAAGATCGTGCTACGTTCGGTGATGGCGCGGATCATGGCAGAGCGCGGCCACCCCATCACTGCGCTCAAGCTGGCCGAAACGGCTATTCAGATCGGCAGCCGTCTACGCTACGCTCAGGCGATCCGTCACGCCGAACAGACTCTTGCCGACATCCCACATATCTCGGCCGTCACGGATGTGCCGCACCCGGCGATGCCGAGATCCCGCTAGGTGACAGCCAGCAGCTCGCTCCTCCACGCCGCCGGCGCGAACGTATCCGATCGTACGACTCTGATGCCTGAGTCGGCGGCCCGGTCTTGCCTGCCCTTGCAGCCAAGGGCTGACGATGGGTCCATAACCGGCGATGAAGGTCTCGATCGTGTCGCTGACGGGCATTGAGCGGGAGCACTCGCCCGACACGGTTGAGGCCAGCGTTCGCCAGTTCGCGTCGTGACCTCCGGGGCAGGGGCGCTGTCCCCCGCCGAAGAAGCCAGAGGAGAGGTGGCTCGGGGAATTTGAACAGCGGGGATGAGTGGATTGCCGATCTGAGGGCGGCCATGCTGGCCGCAAGGAGAAGGCAAGATGAGCAAGCGACC
>JAPJRE010000025.1 GCA_030824725.1 Sphingomonas sp. | reverse complement strand
CCCACGGAGTATCCCCTTGGCCGCCTCGCACGACATTCCCCGCGCCCATGTCACGCAGAAGATCGATCTGCTGATGGACAATCTCGTCCATATCCAGGACGAGACCGGCGAGTTCCTGCTCCACCTGGAGGACGGGCGGATCATCGACACCAAGGGCTGGGCCGGCTGGGAATGGACTCATGGCGTCGGCCTGTTCGGCATGTGGCGCTATTTCGAGCAGACGGGCGACCAGAAGGCGCTTGGCATCATCAAGGGGTGGTTCGCCGATCGCTTCGCCGAGGGCACGCCGACCAAGAACATCAACACCATGGCGCCGTTCCTCACGCTCGCCTGGCTGTACGAGCACGCGCCCGATCCCAGCTACCTGCCCTATCTCGACACCTGGGCCGAATGGCTGATGGCACCCGACGGGCTGCCCAAGACCGAGGAGGGCGGCTTCCAGCACATCGTCTATAATGACGAGAATCCCGGCGAGCTGTGGGACGACACGCTGATGATGAGCGTGCTGCCGCTCGCCAAGATCGGGCTGCTGCTGAACCGCCCGCATTATGTGGAGGAAGCCAAGCGCCAGTTCCTCGTCCACATCAAGTATCTGTTCGACAAGAAGACCGGCCTGTGGTTCCACGGCTGGGATTTCACCGGGCGGCACAATTTCGCCGAAGCGCTGTGGGCGCGTGGCAATTGCTGGGTGACGATCGCGATCCCGGAGATCATCGAGATCCTCGATCTTCCCGAGGGCGACGCCTTCCGAACCTTCCTGATCGACACGCTCGCCGCCCAGGTTAGGACGCTGGCCGAGACGCAGGACGAAAGCGGCCTGTGGCACACGCTGGTGATGGATCCGACCAGCTACCTCGAAGCCTCGGCCACGGCCGGCTTCGCCTATGGCATCCTGAAGGCGGTGCGGAAGGGCTATCTGCCGCGGCACTATGAAGCGGTGGGCCTGAAGGCGGTGCGCGGCGTGCTCGACAATATCGATGAAGCTGGCGAACTGCAGCAGGTGAGCTTCGGCACTGCGATGGGCGACAGCCTGCAATTCTACAAGGACATCCGCCTCACCTCGATGCCCTATGGCCAGAGCCTGGCGATCTGTGCGCTCGGCGAGCTGCTGCGCACCTATATCTGAGGGGCACGGGCGCGCGAGGGGATCGCGCGCCCGCTTCGTTCAGGCCTTCTGCCAGCCGCCGCCGAGCGCGCGGAACAGGTTGACCTGCGCCTCGGCGATCGCGGCATCCGCCGTCGCCAGCGCGGCCTGGGCGTCGGCGAAGGTCCGCTCGGCATCGAGCAGGTCGAGCGAGTTGATGTCGCCCTCGGTCTGGCGCGCGCGGGCAATCCGCACCGCCGCCTCGGCTTCGCCCAGCGCCGCCTGGAGCGCGGTCCGCCGCTCAAGCGCGCGTCCATAGTTGGACAGCGCGGTCTCGGTCTCCTGCAGCGCGGTCAGCACCGTGCCGTCGAAGCTGGCGAGCGCGGCGCGGCTGTCCGCCTCGGCAGCGGCGATACGCGCACGCGCCGGGGCCGGGTTTACCGTCCAGTTGATCAGCCCGCCGACCAGCCAGCGCAGCGGACCTGCGCCGAAGATGTTCCCGAAATCGTTGCCGGTGGATCCGCCCGAACCGCCCAGCGAGATGCGCGGATAGAGATCCGCCGTGGCGACGCCGATGCGCGCAGTGGAAGCGGCCAAACGGCGTTCGGCGGCGCGCACGTCCGGACGACGGGCGAGCAGTGCCGCGCCGTCGCCGACCGGGATCGGCTGGTCGAGCCGCAGCGTGGTGTGCCGCTCGCGCGCTTCTGCGGGCAGTTCGGCGGGCGTCTTGCCGATCAGCGTGGCGAGCCGGAACAGCGCCGCGTCGCGCTGGGCGGCGAGCGCCGGTACGTCCGCCTGGCGCTGGTTGCGGAGCGCCGCGATGCGGGCAACGTCGAGCCGGGTCGCCAGGCCGACGTTGCGGCGGCGCTGGGTGAGGTCGATCGACTGGTCGAGCAGCGCGACGATTCGCTCGGCCACCGCCAGCCGCTCGGCCGAGGACACCGCATCGGCATAGGCGCGCGCGGTATCCGCCGCGACGATCACGCGGACGGCGTCGGCGTTCGCTTCCGCCGCGGCGACATCGCCCCGAGCCGCCTCGACATTGCGCGAGATGCGGCCGAACAGGTCGACCTCATAGGAAACGTTGAGGCCGACATCGACCTGCCAGTCTTCCTGGCCGAAGCCGATCGGTCGCTGCGCTTGCGAGAGGCGGCCGTAATTGGCGCTGGCGCTCGCGGTCGCCTGGGGCAGTCGGTCCGAAGTTGCGCCGCGCAACGTGGCGCGGGCGCGCTCGATCCGGGCGACCGCGACGCGGATGTCGGTGTTGGCGGCGAGCGCCTCCGTCACAAGCCGGTCGAGCACCGGATCGTTGTAGAGCCGCCACCAGCCCTCTTGCACCGGTGCTGTCGACACTGCCGGGCTGGTGGAAAGGAACGCGCCGGCCGCGCTCTGCGGCCGGGCGGGTGCCTTGTAGTTCGGGCCGGCGGCGCAGGCGGAAAGCGCCAGCGCCGAGACTGCGGCCATGATCGAAGCCATGCGTTGCATGCGAAATCTCCTGGGCAGGCTCGCGAGGAGCCGGCCGGTTGGTTCAGTTGAACCGGTTCGTTCAGACGGACCGCCGCTCCCCTCGCCCGTCATCCCGGTGGAAGCCGGGATCCATTCGCCACTCGGCATCAGCGAGCGCCGAAACGGTAACCCCAATGGATTCCGGCTTTCGCCGGAATGACGGTTGGAAGAAGGAGAGCGGTGGGTCTTCACCGCTCGTTACTCGGCCGGCTGGAGCTGCTGGTGATCGCCACCCGGCCCGCGCCGCCGTGCGAGCCGCGTACCAGCCGCGCGGCACACCACGTAGAAGGTCGGCGTGAACAAGAGGCCGAAGCCGGTGACGCCCATCATCCCGAAGAATACGGCGGTCCCCAGCGCCTGGCGGAGTTCGGCACCCGCGCCGCTTGCGATCAGCAGCGGCACCGCGCCGAGGATGAAGGCGAAGCTGGTCATCAGGATCGGCCGCAACCGGTCCTGCGCCGCCCGCACCGCGGCTTCCACCGGCGACAGCCCGTCGCGGACTTCGGCCTGGTGGGCGAACTCGACCACGAGGATCGCGTTCTTGGCGGCAAGCGCGATCAGCACGACCAGCCCGATCTGCGTCAGCACATTATTGTCCATGCCGCGCAGGTTCACGCCCGCCATCGCTGCCAGCAGACACATCGGCACGATCAGGATGATCGCCAGCGGCAGCGTCAGGCTTTCATATTGCGCCGCCAGCACAAGGAAGACGAACAGCACCGCCAGCGCGAACACCAGGCCCGCCGTGCTGCCCGCCATCTTCTGCTGATAGGCGATGCCGGTCCACTCACCCGCATAGCCGGCAGGCAGTTCGGCCGCGAGCTTCTCCATCGCGTCGAGCGAGGCACCCGAGCTGTAGCCCGGCGCGGTATCGCCATCGACTTCCACCGCCGGGAACAGGTTGTAGCGCGTCACGCGATACGGGCCCGTCTTGTTCTCGAAGGTCGCGACCGATCCGATCGGCACCATGCCGCCGGCGTCCGAGCGCGTCTTGAGGTTGGCGATGTCCGCCTCGGTCGCCCGGAACGGCGCGTCGGCCTGCGCGGTCACGCGGTAGGTGCGGCCGAGCATGTTGAAGTCGTTGACGAAGGCCGAGCCGAGATAGACGCCCAGCGCTTCGAACACCCGCTCCGGCGGCACGCCGAGGATCTCGGCCTTGCGGCGGTCGATATCGGCGAAGACGCGCGGCGTCGCGGTGTTGAAGAAGGTATAGACCTGGGTGAGGCCCGGCGTCTTGTTCGCCTGGCCGATCAGGCCGAAGGACGTGGCGCCCAGTGCCTGATAGCCGTGCTCGGCGCGATCCTCGACCATCAGGCGATAGCCGCCGGCCGAACCGATGCCCTGGATGAGCGGCGGCGGGACCACGAGCAGCATCGCCTCGTTGATGTCGGCGGTGCGCTTGCGCGCCTCGGCCATGATGCCGGCCAAGTTGACGCCGAGCTTCTTGCGCTCCTCGAAGCTCTGCAGCGGCACATAGGCGGCAGCGCTGTTCGGGGCGAGCGTTTGCGACGGGCCGTCAAAGCCCGCGAGCATCACCGAACCCTTCACGCCCGGGATCGGCAGGATACGCGCGACGACCTTGCGCATCACCTCGTCGGTGCGCTCGAGCGACGAGCCCGGCGGCAGCTGGATGACGGTGAGGAAGTACCCCTGGTCCTGCGCCGGGATGAAGCCGACCGGCGTCACCCAGAACATCGCGACCGTGGCGGCGATCAGGCTGGCATAGGTGACCATCATCCGCTTGGGCCGGGTGACCAGCTTGTGGGTGAGGCGGGCATAGCCGTTGCTCATCCGCTCGAAGCCGCGGTTGAAGGCGTCGGCCGCACGGCTGAACACGCGGCCGATCCGACCCTTGGCCTCGCCCTCGTGATGCTTGAGCAGCACCGCGGCGAGTGCCGGGGAGAGCGTCAGCGACACGAGCAGCGAGATGGCGGTGGCGACCGAGATCGTGACCGCGAACTGCTTGTAGAAGGCGCCCGACAGACCGTTGAGGAACAGGGTCGGCAGGAACACCGCGAACAGCACCAGCACGATCGCGACCAGCGCACCCGACACTTCGTCCATCGAGGTACGCGCGGCCTGGAGCGGGGTCATGCCCTGCGCCAGGTTGCGCTCGACATTCTCGACCACGACGATCGCGTCGTCGACGACGATGCCGATGGCGAGCACCAGCCCGAACAGCGACAGGTTGTTGAGTGAATAGCCCATCGGCAGCAGCACCGCCATGGTGCCGATCAGCGAGACGGGGATCGCCACCACCGGGATGATCGCCGCGCGCCACTTCTGGAGGAACACGATCACGACGAGAACGACGAGGATCACCGCTTCGCCGAGCGTATGGTACACCGCGTCGATCGATTGGGCGATGAACTCGGTGGGGTTGTAGATCACGCGATATTCGAGGCCCTTGGGGAAGGTCTTCGAAATCTCGTCCATTTCGGCCTTGATCCGCTCGGCGGCGGCGAGCGCGTTGGAGCCCGGGCGCTGGAAGGCGGCGAGGATCACGGTCGGCTTGTTCGAGAGATAGGTGTTGGAGGAATAGTCGGCGGCACCGAGCTCGACGCGCGCGACGTCGCTCACGCGGACCTGGCGGCCCTCGCTATCGGTGCGGATGACGACGCGGCCGAACTCGGCCGGAGTCTTGAGGCGGCCCTGCGTCTCGACGTTGAGCTGGAAGGCATTGCCGCTGGGCTGCGAGCCCGGCTGGCCGAGCGAGCCCGCCGCCACCTGGATGTTCTGCCCGCGCAGCGCCTGGACGATGTCGCCGGCGGTGAGGTTCAGCGCGGCGGCGCGGCCCGGATCGATCCACACGCGCATCGCATAGTCGCGCGCACCGAACATGCGCACGTCGCCCACGCCCTCGAGCCGCGCGAGGCGGTCCTTCACCTGGGTGAGCGCATAGTTGGAGATGTAGCTGCGATCGATGGAGTTGTCCGGCGAGATCAGGTTGACGACCATCAGGAAGTCGGGGCTGGTCTTGCGCGTGACGACGCCGAGGCGCTGCACTTCCTCGGGCAGGCGCGGGATCGCGACCGCGACGCGATTCTGCACCAGCACCTGCGCCGCATCGAGGTTGGTGCCGGTCTTGAAGGTGACGGTGATCGTAACGTTGCCGTCGCCGGTCGACTGCGACGACTGGTAGAGCATGTCGTCGACGCCGTTGATTTCCTGCTCGATCGGCGCGGCGACGGTTTCCGCCACCGTCTCGGCCGAGGCGCCGGGATAGCTGGCCGTCACCGTGACCGTCGGCGGCACGATGTCGGGATATTGCGAGATGGGCAGCGCGAAATAGGCGATGCCGCCCAGGATCGTGATGATGATCGCGATCACCGCCGCGAAGATCGGGCGGGTGATGAAGAAGCGTGAGAGGCGCATGGCCTTCTCCTTTCCCTGGCGGACGCGCGTGCTCGCGCCCGCGTGCGATCACGCGGACGGGCACACGGGAAACTACCTGCCGCCGGGCCTCTGGGGTGCGCCCGGCGGCAGTTCGGTCAGCGGGCGAAGGTCGCCTGGCCCGTGACCGGAGCGGAAACGACGGGCGCGTCGGTCGCGGCGTTCGGCGTGATGGTGCCGGCCTTGGGCTGCACCTTGCCGCCGGGCTGGGCGAACTGGGTGCCGGCGATCACCACCTTGTCCTGGGGCGCCAGCCCAGAGCGAACGATGCGGAGGCCGTCGACCACCGGCCCGAGCACCACCGGCTTGGGCACCACGGTGCCGTCGGCGCCAACGGTGAGCACCAGCTTGCGCGCCTGGTCGGTCTGGATCGCGGCGTCGGGCACCAGCAATGCCTGCGCCTTGCCGCCGGCGGCCAGCCGCATGTTGCCGAACATGCCCGGCGTCAGGAACATGTCCTTGTTGGCCAGCACCGCACGGCCGCGGATCGTGCCGGACTTGGGATCGAGCCCGTTGTCGGTGAAGTCGATCTGCCCCTTCCAGCGATAGTCGCCTTCGTCCTGCAGCCGGATCTCGACCGGGCTGGCCGAGGATCCCGCCGCGCGCTTGGCCTTGAGGAACAAGGCTTCGGAGCCGTCGAAGGTGAAGTAGATCGGATCGAGCGCGTTGATCGTGGTGAGGAGCGTACCCCCCTGCCCTTCCCCGGCGGCGACCAGATTGCCGGGATCGACGCGGCGATCGGAGATGCGCCCCGAAATCGGCGCGCGCACCTGGGTGAACTCGACGTCGAGCGCGCGGGCGCGAACCCGGGCCTGTGCCGCGGCGACAGCGGCGGTTGCCGCGCGGACGCGGGCCTGGAGACGTTCGACGTCGCTCTTCGACACCGCCTCGACGCTCACCAGCCGCTGGGCGCGGTCGAGGTCGGAGCGGGCGAGCGCCAGATCGCTCTGCGCGCTTGCCACGCCTGCCTTGGCTTCGGCCAGCGCGGCGGTGAACGGACGCGGATCGATAGTGAAGAGGAGCTGGCCCTGCTGCACCACCATGCCGTCCTTGAAGTGGATCGCGGTGACGGCGCCCGAGACGCGCGGCCGCACCTCGACGGTGCGGCTCGCCTCGAAGCGGCCGACATATTCGTCCCACTCGTTCACTTCGCGGGCGAGCGGCGCGGCGACGGTGACGACGGGTGCGGCCGGCGCAGCGACGGCGGGGGCGTTACGCCCGCTCAGGCTGAAGCCGGCGGCGACCACGCCCACCGGCACGACGACCAGTGCCGCCTTCTGCCAGGTGCGCAGACGCTTAGGCGCCCGTTCTGCCACCGCTTCGCCCTCAATGGGCGCGTGCATATTCATGATGGTTCCCCTGATTCATCGCCGCGCGACCACGGCTGATGCTGGTGAGCAGCGTCTCCAGCTGGCCGGGGGTGTAGCCGGCCGCGTAGAAGCGCTGGATTTCGGACTGGGGCACGCGGAAGCCGCGGTGCCACGAGATGACGGCGATGCGGCGCAGCGCCTCGAGCTTGGGGTCGGCCAGGCGCGGGTTGCCGCGCTCGCCGCCGAAGATCACGCCGAGCGCGATTGAAAGGCGGCTCGGCGCCTCCAGCGAAGACATGCGATCGCGCTGGGCGATCGCGACGACCTGCCATTCGAGCGCGCTCAGCTTGGTTTCCTCGCGCGGCGTGGCGAGGAAGGCGGGAAGCGCGGCGGCGTTGCCAGCCATGTCGGTGAGATCGAGATACGCCATGTCATTCTCCCTCGGTTGCGCCGGCGGGGAGCAAGGCTCCGCCCTCCCGAAAAACGCCTGTCGCGATTCCGGATGCCGGGATGGATTCTTCTGGTCGTGCGCCATGGATCGCAGCGATAGCTCGCCCCGTCCATCTGCCTGCAGGCAGCGCCCGTTACTACTTAGGTATAAAAGGGTGGAGCCTAGGGCTCACCCCGTTTCTTGCGTGCAAGCTCGCGCATGTCCGCGCCTCCGTCTGCCCGCAACCCCGTGGGGGCGGCGGATCACTTTCTATACCAGGCGGTATATAAGTCGCGCTGCGCTGCGTCAACAGGCTTTTTATACCGGGCGGTATTTTTCCCGCAAGCGCGTTTTGCACACGCGAAACGATTTCCTTTCACGGCGTTGCAGACGCACTGCGCAATCTCGACGAGGCAGTGCGATACGCACCGGCAGAAGCCAGCGATTCCGCGATCGTACCGGCTCGTTCGCAACGATGGATTGTAGCAGGAGGGTCTAGAAAGGCGCAGGCCTCAGCGCGCCGGCCACATCGAAAGGCTGGTCTGGACGAGGCGCTCGAGATCGGCGCAGCTAGTGCCCGCCCCGCCCTGCAACGCGATGCCCTGAATCAACGCGATGATATAGGAGGTCAATCCCTCCGGATCGGCGTGCGGCGGAAGGTCGTCTTCGGCCTTGGCACGCTCGAACCGCTCGACGATCGCCCGCTTGGCCGCCTCGCCGCGCTTGAGCACTTCCTCGCGGATCGACTCGGCCTCGGCGCCGCACGCCACCGAATTGATCACGCCCATGCAGCCCTTGGGATCGCTGGTATCGCGCTGGCGCTCCAGCGCCCCGCGCAGCAGCGCTTCCGCCACGCCGCGCGCGGTCGGCGCTTCCAGCGCCCGGCCGATATAGCACATCTTCTCGCGCTCGTAGAGTTCCAGCGCCTTGCAGAACAAGGATTCCTTGTTGCCGAACGCCGCGTAGAGGCTGGGCCGGGTGATGCCCATCGCTTCGGTCAGGTCGGTCAGCGAGGCACCTTCATAGCCCTTGGTCCAGAAGATGCGGAGCGCCGCCGTCAACGCCTCGTCGACGTCGAACTCACGGGGGCGACCCTTGGCTACGGTACAGGCAGCGGTTTTCATAACGAGCGGTATATAACCCCGACGACGGCCGATTGCCAGTACGCGTATTTCCGCGCGCCGCAAAGGGTGCAAGCGCCGGGTGGCGGCAGCTGCGCCGCCACCCGGCAGCGCATTATGGACGAACGCCGCGCACGCCGTTCAGTACCGCGAGCGCCGCGATGCCGAGAAAGGCCGCGCTGGTCCAGGGCCGCGCCTTGGCGAAGCTCTTGGCCTTTTCGGTGATGGAAGCATCGCCCGAGAAATGGGCGCGGATGTCGTCGGTCAGCGCGGTCTTGCCGTTCGACACGGTCTTGGCGGCGTCGGTGGTCGCTTCGGTCATGCGTCGTCTCCGTGGTTGGGGGCGCAGTGCCCCGCACCCGCCCTCAACGCCCGCGGCCGCCCGGGTTTCCGCACAAAACAATGGTCCCGGCCTTGCAGCCGGGACCAGGGGATCGTCGGGGGGACGAAGGGATCAGAAGTTGAGGCGCACGCCGATGCGATAGGTGCGGCCGATCGTGTCGTAGAGCGCCGGGTTCACGTCGAGACCGGTGTTGGTCTGCGGCGCGGGTACGGGATCGACATTGAACAGATTGTCGACCTTGAAATAGCCCTCCAGCCCGCGGGTGACCTTGTAGGAGCCGCCGACGTCCACATAGAAGGCGCCGGGCATGAAGTTGCGGCTGATCGTCGGGTTGTTGCCGGTCGAAACCGGGCAGCCGCTCTGGCACTCGACATATTGGTTGCCGAAATTGCCGTCGGAGAACCAGCGCTCCTGCACCAGCAGGCTGAACGTGTCGGTGTCGTAGGTCTGGATCGCCAGCCACTTCCAGTCGGGCGTCGCGCCATTGTTGGCCCCGGCATTGTCCACCGTCGCCACCCCGGCGATGCCGGCGCGGACGAGGAACTCCTGCACGTGGGTGCCCAGCGCGCGGACGGTGAAGTTGCCCGGCAGCCCCAGCGGCCGTTGCCAGCGATAGCTCGCCTCGATGTCGAAGCCGCTGGTCTTCCAGCTCGCCAGGTTGAACGGCTGGACGTTGATGAAATTGCCGCCCTGGGTCGGGCTGTCGAGCACGAAGCCGCCGCAGAAGGTCTGGTTGCCTTCGAAGCAGAAGCGGACGATCTGGTCGGGCGACAGCGTCGAGACGACCCCGCTCAGCTTGATCGTGTAATAGTCGACCGACAGGCTGAGGCCCGGCAGCCAGGTCGGGTTGGCGAGCGTGATGCCCACTTCGGTGTTGCGCGCGATTTCGGGCTTGAGGTTGGGGTTGCCCACGGTGTTCTGGAACGCCTGCACCGCGACGTTGCGGAACGGATCGTTGAAGTTGGGCAGCGTGGTGACGGTGGGGGCGGCGAACAGCTCGGAGAGGTTTGGCGCGCGCACGTCGCGCGAGGTGACCGCGCGCAGGCGGATCCCGTCGATCGGCGTCGACCAGGTGCCGCCGATCTTCCACGCCCAGACCGAGCCCGAGGTGCTGTAGTGCGTGTAGCGGGCGGCCGCGTTCAGGTTGGCGCGGCCGAGGCTCTCGCTGTCGAGCAGCGGCAGGTTGGTTTCCGCCGAGAACTCGTAGACATTGTACTTGCCGCCGCCATTCTTGTAGTTGCCCGCGGCCCAGTTGCTGCCCTGCGCCTGGTTGAGCAGCGGGTCGACCGGATAGGCGGCGCTGTTGGGACTGGTGGCGCCCGCACCGTACGGGTCGGCGTTCACCCGGTAGAATTCCCGGCGATACTCGCCGCCGATCGCCAGGCTGAGCGGACCGGCCCACAGGTCGATCAGATTGCCCGAGATATTGGCGCTCACCACGTCCTGGGTCAGCTTGGTGTGCTGGAACGGGCCGTTGGCCGGGGTGACATAGGCCAGCGCCGAGGCCGAGGGCGCGAAGCCGCCGAACACGTTGATCGGCTGGCAGCCCGCCGCGCGCGCCACCGGATCGGCGCAGACGATCGCGCCGTTGAGCGCAATCGCGTTGGTCGCCGCGACATAGCGGTTCTGCAGCACGATATCCTGGACGTCGATGTCCGCGATGGTAACGCCATGCTCGTAATAGGCATCATAGTTCCACTCGCCGCCGGCCGCCGAGAACTTGCCCTTGGCGCCAAGCACGCCGCGATACTGGCGGCGATCGGTATAGACCTGCGGATCGGGGAAGGCGCCGTTGCTGGTGCCGAAGTTGAACTGGGTGATCCCCGCCGTCGCGCAGCGGTCGCGGACCAGCTGCGGCAGATAGGGGTTGGCGCACTGCACGGTCAGGTTCGGGCGATTATAGCCCGGACTCGGCTGGTTGTTGGTCTTGACCTGGCCGATGTTCAGCGTGCCGTAGAATTCGTTCCCCGGCGCGAAATCATAGCCGATGCGGGTATAGCCGACGACGCGCTGCAGCTTGGAGACGAGCGACGCACCGGAGCCCGGCGCACCGCTCAGATCCCCGCCGACGCAGAAGCTGTTGCCCGGATAGCAGTTGCTCACCCGGCCGTTGCCGAGCGGCTGGCCGTTCGAGCCATACTGGAAGTTGTACGGATTGCCGTTGACGTCGAACGCGATGCCCTGGAGCGGGCCGTTGTTGATCAGGCCATAGCGGGCGTACTGATAGGGCTGGGCATAGTCGCTGTAGACGAACTGCGGCGATCCGCCGGTGGTGACGCCGGTGTTGAGCAGCGTCGTCGCCTTGTACCAGTCGCGGCTGCGGGCGAGATCGGTGCCGAAGTCGCCGGGGCCGACGCCGCCGTCATGGGCATATTCGCCGCTGACGATCAGGTGCAGCCTGTCGCCGGCGAACGATCCGCCCCAGGCACCCTGCGCCAGGATCTGCTTGTTGTCGCCATAGGTGGTGATGCCGCCCAGCACATTGGCCTTGAAGCCGGTGAAGCGGGTGTCGGTGATGAAGTTGACCACGCCGCCGACCGCGTCCGAGCCATAGGTGGCCGAAGCGCCGCCATTGACCACGTCGACGCGCTTGACCAGCAGCTGCGGGAACAGGCTGATGTCGGGCACGCCGCTGACGTTCGCGGCGGCGACGCGCTGGCCGTCGAGCAGCGTCAGCGTGCGGATCGGCTGGAGGCCGCGCAGCGAGAAGGAGCTGAGCCCCTGGGTGCCGCTCGAGGTGCTGAACGTGCCCGTCGCGGCACCGGTCGAGCCCTGGAGCGAGGGCAGCTGGGCGATGGTGTTGAACAGGTTGGGCTGCGCATTGGCGGCGATCTGCTCGGCGCCGATCACCGTGGTCGGCGTCGGGGCGGTGAAGCCGCTGGCGATGATGCGCGAGCCCGTGACGACGATCTGGTCGTTCTGCTCGGTCTGGGCGGCCGTGTCCGCCTGCGGCACTTCGGCGGCAGGTGCCGGCTCCGCAGTGGTGCTGGTCTGGGCATGCGCCGCGCTCGCCCATCCCATGGCCGCGAGCGCGATCAGGCTCGCGCCGCCAAGGCGCAGCTGCGACGTGAGAATGGCTTTCATGCGACGAACCCCTCCAATGTTTTCCGGGTGTTATCTGACCCGTGTCGATAATGTTGCGACGCTAGACCTGCCGAGGCCCGCAGGCACCTACGACATAGGTGGTAGATGCGCGCGAACCGCTCGGGGCCGCTCAGGGCCGGGTGGCGTAGAGCGCATGGTGGGTAAGGATGAACAGCGTGCGCTTGTCCGCGCCGCCGAACAGGATCTGGAGCGGCCGCTCGGGCACATCGATCCGGCCGACTTCCTTGCCGTCGGCGCCGTAGACGAACACCTGCCCGTTCGCGACATAGACCCGCCCGTCCGGCGCCACCGCCACGCTCTCGCCGCCGCGATTGGCGAAGGGCTTGAGGTTGGTGAGCGTGCCGGCGGGTCCCACGGTGCCGGCATACGTGATGTTCTCCGAGCCGTTGGTGACGAACAGCCGCTCGCCCTGCTTGCCGCCGACCAGCCCGTTGGCGTTGAGCGCGTGCGACCAGCGCCAGCCGACATGGTCGATCGGCCCCTGCTGCCAGACCCGGAAGGCCGGCAGCGCGACGCTGCCGTCGGGCGAGACATAGGCCTGCGCTTTGGGTTCGCTAACTTCCTTGGCGAACAGCTCGGCCATGGTGGTGAACTGGTAGGTCTGCTGGTTCAGCTGGTCGCGGAATTCGCCGTTCGCCCACCAGTTGACCGGCAGCAGCGTCCTGGCCGACGCGCCGGCGCCGATCGGCGTCGGTTCGATGCGGGTGAGCTGGTCGCGCGGGCCGTCCGGATCGATCGAATAGACCGCGCCCTTGGGACCCAGCGACGACAGCACCAGCAGATGGCCCGAGGCGTCGACCGCCAGGTTCACCGGATCGAGCGCATGATCGCGGATGATCTCCAGCCCCTTGGCCTCGGTCCAGCGCTGGATCCGCTGGAAGCGGCGATCGATGAAGTAGAGCCGGCCCTGCGGATCCACCGTCGCGCCCGAGATCGAGTAGAAGCCGTCCTCCAGCTTCTCGACCTTGCCCGTCAGCGGCTTCTCCGCCACCTGCCGCTCGGTCGCGCCCACGTCCAGCCGGGCGAACTCGCGCTCGCGGACGAGGCGTTTGCCCGTCACGTCCTCGATCGCATTGTCGAACGGATATTTGCTGACGCGCAGGAAAGTGCCGCAGCCCTCGTCGTCGCACGCCGCATAGCCGCTCTCGGCGTTCACATGGACGTTGCGGAAGCGGATGTCCGAGGAATTGAACAGCTTCACCGCGCTCTTCGCCGGGTGGTAGCTGCGAGTGACGCGGTAGCCATGGTAATTGGCGAACAAGAGATTGCGCGAGTTGCGGATCTCGAGCGACACCGCGTCGGGCCCGTCGCCCACTTCCTGTTCGGTCTGCGGCGCCAGGAACTCCCAGTTCTGGACGTTGTCGAGCACGAACTCGTTGCGGACGTGATGCTCGACCGACATCTCGTAGACATGGCCCGGCGTGCTGGTGTTGGTGACGTAGAAGCCGGCCTGGGCGAAAGTGTTGGGGCTCCACACATCGGTGAAGGTGCCGCCGCCATTGTCGGTCACCCAGATGCTCGGATATTGCGCGTCCCACCGCCCCTCGGCCACCGGATCGCCGGTGCGGCCCTGCAGGCTGCCGAGCGGCTTGCCGTCGGCCGTGGGGGTCCCGCCGCCGCCCATGATCTTGACGTCCTGCATCAGGCTGTTCGCGCCCGAGCGCCACAGCACCGCCGAAGCGCGCGGGTTCACCCGGCCGGTGAACAGGCCGAGGCCGGAGAGGATGTTGTCACCGCCCTGCGGCGTCTCGAGGATTGGAATCACGGTGCCCAGCCCGCGATGCGCCGGATTGCCGTCGGGGATGTAGAGCTGGGTGGTCGCCGGGTGCAGGCCGATCAGCACGCTATCGGGGCGCAGCTTGAGCCGGTCGGTCACCTTGTAGAAGCCGATCGGCAGATAGAGCACGCGGTTGCCGTCGATCGCCTTCTGGAGTGCGGCGGTGTCGTCGGTGGTGCCGTCGCCCTTCACCCCCAGCTTGCGGACATTGACCCACTCGGCCATCGGCGGCAGCGCGCGCACCGCCAGTTCGCGGCGCGCGGGCGCGCTCGCCAGCGGCTGGATCTCCGCCTGCAGGTCGGTCGTCCCCATCCCGCCCAGCTTCGGCACCTTGAGGCCGTAGGAGAAGGCGCCGACGCGGTACGCCCTACCCTTCCCCGCCACCGTCTTGCCGCTGTCGCGGAAGCGGGCGAAGACCGGGCTGTCGACCGCCACCGCATTGTCGAAGCCGACTTGCGTGAAGGCGCTGTCCTCGTTGGAGATCACCACCGCCGCCTTGGACACGCGCTCGAACCGCACGTCCTTGCCCCACAGCGAGTCCGAATAGCCGCGGTCGATATCGATCCCCACCGGCGTGTCGCGGATCGCGACGTTGACCAGCGTCAGGTCCACCTCATGCTCGCGGATCGCCGCCTCGCGCTGGCCGTCGAACTGCGCGTCGATCAGCGTGAACTGCCAGGCGGGCGAGGTCTTTTCGGTGACGATGCCGTAGCGGCCGCCCTTGAACGCAACCTTCTCGATCACGTTGCCGGCCTGATAGACCCCGGCGAACGCGCTGCCGAGACGGAACTCCATGTGGCTGAGAAAGGCATGCTGCGCCATGCGGAAGCGCACGCCGGCCGCTGCCGGATTGCCTTCCGCGATCTCGATGTCGACATTGCTCATCGAGGAATAGAAGGTGCCCGAATTGGCGTCGCGGACGATCTTCTCGCGCGGCACGATGTTGGGAACCGGCACCGGCACCTTGCCGACCGCATATTGGTCGTCGCCGCCGAACACGATCATCGTCGAGACGCCCTGCTGGAAGCCGGGCGTGCTGGCGCCGAGCAGGATCGTCGGCCGCGTCCGCCCGACGCCGTAGACGCGCACGCCTGCCGGCACGACCAATGTGCGGCTGATCCGGTAGCGGCCCGAGGGGAGGAAGACGATGCCGTGCCGTGAGGCGTCGCGCGCCTCGTCCAGCGCCTTCTGGATCGCCGCCGTGTCGTCGGCCTTCCCGTCGCCGCGCGCCTTCACCGTCACTGCGCGCGGCTCGTCCGGGGCGGTGGGGAATACCGAGGCATGTTGCGCCAGCGCCGGCGCGGTGAGCGAGGTTGCAACGAGCAGGCCAGCCAGGAAGCAGCGCATATCCATCCCCATATTAAGCTTAGTTCTTGATTGGATGGGCTAACCCGTTGAAGGGCTGCCGGCATCTGCGACCAAGGTCGTAGTTTTCAGCATCGCTGCAGCCTTTCACAAGCGAGGCTGCCTTTCGTGTCCGGAGCCTTGCCCATGTCCGACCTGCCTGCCCGATCGCCTGCCGCTGCGGCCGTGATCGTGATGGGGGTCAGCGGCTCGGGCAAGTCGACGCTCGGTGCGCTGCTCGCCGAGTCGTTGGGCTGCGTATTCCTGGAGGGCGATGCGTTTCACTCGGCCGAAGCGGTGGTGAAGATGCGCGATGGCACCCCGCTCACCGATGCCGACCGCTGGCCCTGGCTCGACCGGATCGGATCGGCGGCGGCGGCGTCGATCGACACCTGCGGTGTCGCGGTCGCCGCCTGCTCGGCGCTGCGGCAGGTCTATCGCGACCGGCTGCGCGCCGAGATCCCCGGCGCGGTGCAGTTCGTGCTGCTGGAGGCGGAGCGCACCCAGCTCCTCGCCCGCATGTCGTCGCGGCCGGGCCATTTCATGCCGACCAGCCTGCTCGACAGCCAGCTGGCGACGCTGGAGCGGCCGCAGCCCGACGAGGGCGTGCTGATCCTGCCCGCGGCGCTGCCGCCCGCGGCGCTGCGCGACCGCGTCCTCGCCTATCTGGAGCGGCCTGCGCTCAGGGCATGAGCCGGCGGCGCCCCTCCCCCAGGTGCCAGCGCATCGCCAGCGCGGCGCGCTCGGGATCCTGGGCACGGATCGAATCGACAATCACTTCGTGCTCGTGGAGCATCACCGCCACCACCTCGGCGGAGCGCGACCGCGAAATGTCGACCCCGGCCTGCATCACCTTCTCCACGTCCGGCCAGAGTGCGTCGAAGGCCTGCTGGAAGGCGAGATTGCCGGTGGCGTCCGCGATCGCGCGGTGGAGTTCGCGATCCTCGACATGCGCCGGCGCGCTCGACAAGAGCGCCGCGCGCAGGTCCGCCAGCGCGGCTTCCAGTACGTCCATCTGTTCGGCGGTGCGCCGCACGGCGGCGAGCCGCGCGGCTTCGGTCTCGAGCACGAAGCGCACCTCGTAGCTGCCCAACGTCGCCGGCAGTTCGGCAAGCGGCATGAAGGCGGCGAGGCGCTCCGAGGGCCGCCCCTTCACGAACGAGCCGGCGCCGCGCCGCACCTCGGTGATCCCGTCCGAGCCCAGCCGCACCAGCGCCTCGCGGACGATTGCGCGCGAGACGCCGCACATCTCGGCCAGTCGCGCCTCGGACGGCAGCCGAGCGCCGACCTCGAGATCCTCCGACTTGATGAGTTCGACGATCGCCGCATAGGCGTGATCGGATAGTCGCGGCTGGTTCACCGCCCCGCGCTCCGGGCCCCTGCAACCGCCATGCGCCTCCCCTTGCCTGCCGGATGTCGGCGGTGACTTATCGGACAGGTTCTAGGCGCAAGCCGGCCGAATTGCCAACCGAAACGATCTGATGCGGCCCGTACGGCAAATTTGCACTTGAACCTGTCTTACAAGTTCGCCTACGTTAACGTTAACGAATCTGGAGGCACTGCCTCGGAAAACGGATCGGTTGGGAGGATGGGCATGCAAGCCGCGACTCAAGCACAGCAGGTTGAACGCATCGGCGCCGAGATCGCGGCACCGCCGCGCCTCACGCCCACGCAGATGCAGGTGCTGCGCTGCGTCCATTCGGGGCTGCTCAACAAGCAGATCGCCTATGAGCTCGGCATGGCCGAAGCGACGGTGAAGGTCCACATGACCGCGGTGATGCGCAAGCTCAACGTCCGCAACCGCACCCAGGCCGCAATCGTCGCTGGCCAGTTCGGCTGGTCGCACGGCTGAACCCGGCTCAGGCCGAAAGCAGGCGGCGCTCCAGTAGCGCCTGGAAGTCGCGACGACCGTCGGCGATGAGAAACACGAACACGTGATCGACGATCACGCGGTAGATCAGCCGATAGGGCGGCACCACCAGCTGGCGAAAGTCCCGGATGCCGAGAGCGTCGAGTTCGCTCGGCACGCTGCCGCGCTCGGGGAAACGCTCGAGGCTGTCGACCTTGACCAGCATCGCATCGAGAAAGGCTTCGGCCTGTTCGGCCGAGCGGTTGGCGGCGATCCAGCCATGAATGTCGGCGAGATCGGCTTCGGCGCCGGCGGTGAGATAGACCGTGTAGCGGCCGCTCATGCAGCGGCGTCGTCCCCGCCCTTGCGCAGCCGCTCAATCGCCGCGCGCGCCGGCGTGATTCGCCCGGCTTCCACATCGTGCGTGCCGAGCGCCAGCAGCTTGAGCAGCGCCAGCGTCTCCTGTGTGTCCTGATAGCTGGCGACATCCTGCAGTACCGCGCGCGCCTCGCCATTCTGGGTAATCACCATCGGCCCCGCCCCCTCAGACAGCGCGCGCAGCACGTCCGCCGCATTGGCCTTTAGATAGCTGACCGGCTTGACCTGTTCCGTGTAGCGCATACCGCCCTCAGACCGATAATGGTCCGAATATAGTCTTCAGAGTCGATCTGAGCAAGTTGCGGCAAGCACGCAGGTCAAATCTGGCGCTCATCTTGCCGGTTTGAACGAAATCGTGCATATGCAGCGCGACACTCATTCAACCACGCGGGGCGAGGCAGGAATGCATTCAGACATCGAACGGATCAGCGAGCTTGCCGATGCCGGCGAGCGCATGATCGAGCGACTGCGTCGCAAGGCGTTTCTACCTGAAAGCCGCAAGGGACTCCATGTCCGCTTCGGCATTGCCGAGGCGGCGCAGCTGCTCGGCTGCTCGACCAACCGCATCCGCATGGCCGAGGACGATGGGCGCCTTCCCCCGCCCCCGCCCAGCGAAAACGGCCGGCGCCCCGGCTATACGGTGGAAGAACTGCTCAACATGCGGCAGGTGCTCGGCGCCTCCCCTGCCCGCGCGCCGCTCGACGTGCCCGCGATCATCGCCGTGCAGAACTTCAAGGGCGGCGTCGGCAAGTCGACGGTCACCACCCATCTCGCCCATTATTTCGCGGTACAGGGCTACCGGGTGCTCGTCGTCGATTGCGACAGCCAGGCGACCACCACGACGCTGTTCGGCTTCAACCCACATTTCAACATCACGCGCGAAGAGACGCTCTACCCCTATCTCTCGATCGACCCGACCCAGGCCGACCTGCTCTATGCGGTGAAGAAGACGCCCTGGCCCAATGTCGACCTGATCCCGTCGAACCTCGAGCTGTTCGACGTGGAATATGAGCTGGCAGCAGCCGGTGCCGATGGCGGCTCGATCCTCGCGACGCGCTTCCGCAAGCTCAAGGCTGGGCTCAACGATCTCGCCCGCGACTATGACGTGGTGATCCTCGATCCGCCGCCCGCGCTGGGCACAATCAGCCTCGCGGTGATGCAGGCGGCCAACGCGCTGCTGGTGCCGCTGGCGGCGACCACGCCGGACTTCTGCTCCACCGTCCAGTTCCTGTCGATGATGGACCAGGTGCTCCACCAGCTGACCGAGGCGGGCATCGATGTCCGCTATGACTTCGTCCGGCTGATGTGTTCCAAGTTCGACGGCAACGATCCCAGCCATGCGATGGTCCGCCAGATCATGGAGCAGGCGTTCGGGCCGGCGCTGCTGCCCGTGCCGATCCTCGAATCGGCCGAGATCAGCCATGCCGCGATGCGGATGATGACGATCTACGAGCTGGATCGCCCGATCGGCACCGCCCGCACCCACAAGCGCTGCAAGGCCAATCTCGACGAGGCGCTCGGCCAGGTCGAGGCGCTGGTCCGCCGCAACTGGGGCCGGGTCGCGCCCGCCAGCGAAGAGGATGTCGTCAATGAAGCGGCCTGAACGCACCGCCGCAACCGGGCAGAAGGGCTGAACCGTGGCACGTACCCAGAAAGACTATCTCGCCGATCTGCTCGCCGAGGAAGCCGCGGCGGAGGCGGCGGCGCCAGCGCCCTCCGCGCCTGCCCCCCTCCCCC
>JAPJRE010000400.1 GCA_030824725.1 Sphingomonas sp. | reverse complement strand
GCCATGACCGCTGCCCTGCCCCACCCCACCCGCTGCGACCGCGCCTGGGTGGACGACGCCGTCCGCACCATCGATGCCGAGTTCAACCGCTCCGCCGACACCCATCTGGTCCGCGTCGAGCTGCCGGGCGCACCGGGCATCACGCTGTATCTGAAGGACGAATCGAGCCACCCGACCGGCAGCCTCAAGCACCGGCTCGGCCGTTCGCTGTTTCTCTACGCGCTGTGCAACGGCTGGATCGGCCCCAAGACGACGATCGTCGAGGCGTCCAGCGGGTCGACCGCGGTTTCCGAAGCCTATTTCGCCAGAATGATCGGGCTGCCCTTCGTCGCGGTGCTGCCGCGCGGCACCTCGCCCGAGAAGATCGAGGCGATCGAGTTCCATGGAGGCCGCTGCCATGAAGTCGTCGATCCCCGATCGGTCCGCGCCGAGGCGCAGCGTCTCGCCACCGAGCTGGGCGGCCATTTCATGGACCAGTTCACCTATGCCGAGCGCGCGACCGACTGGCGCGGCAACAACAATATCGCCCAGTCGATCTTCGAGCAGATGGCGCAGGAAGCGCATCCCATCCCCACCCACATCGTCTGCGGCGCCGGCACCGGCGGCACCTCGGCGACGATCGGCCGCTATCTGCGCTATCGCCGGCTGGTGACACGGCTGTGCGTCGCCGATCCCGAGGCATCGGTGTTCCACCGCCACTATGTCGATCGCAGCGTCACCACCGTCGACGGCGCGCCCTCCTGCGTCGAGGGTATCGGCCGGCTCCAGCTCGAACCCTCCTTCCTGCCCGACGTGATCGACCGGATGCTCACCGTGCCCGACGCCGCGAGCCTGGCGGCAGCACTGCGGATCAGCCGGGTGCTCGGCCGCCCGTGCGGCGTCTCGACCGGCACCAATATCTGGGCGTGCGCGACGCTGATCCGCGAGATGCGTGCCGCCGGCCAGACCGGCTCGATCGTCACCCTGCTGTGCGACGACGGCCGCCGCTATGGCTCGACCTGCTTCGATGCCGGCTGGCGCGCGGCCCATGGGTATCAGACCGACACGCACGATCGGGAACTTGACGATCTTTTCCTGCCGCCTGTCTGAAAACCGTCATCAATTCGTCATCCCGCTGCTGCACCCGCCTGCAGGTATCATTTTGGTGACATGGGAGTTGGGGGCGCGATGACGAACGGGGGCACGACGCGGCGGCGGTTCCTGGCAGCGGGGGCGCAGGCGGCGGTGGCATCGGCGCTGCCCGCCTCGATCGCGCGCGCGGCGTCGATCCCGGCGGACCTCCGCAGCGGCACCATCGCCGATGTCGCGCATGTCGTGATCCTGATGCAGGAGAACCGCAGCTTCGACCATTATTTCGGCACGATGAAGGGCGTCCGTGGCTTTGGCGATCCGCTGACGGTGCCGCTGCCGGGCGGCCGCAGCGTGTTCGCCCAGGAAGCCGCCGACGGCCGGCTGGTAGCGCCCTTCCACCTCTCCACCAAGGAGCATTTCGAGCTGATGCGGGTGGCGAGCACGCCGCACAGCTGGCCTGATGCGCAGGCCGCCTGGGACCAGGGCCGGATGCAGCGCTGGGCCGCCGCCAAGACCGAGCGCGCGATGGGCTATTTCACCCGCGAGGACCTGGAGTTCCAGTTCGCCCTCGCCGAGAGCTTCACGCTCTGCGACGCCTATCACTGCGCGGTCCATACCGGCACCAACACCAACCGCCTGTTCCTGTGGACCGGCACCAACGATCCCAGCGGGATGATGGGCGGCCCGTCGATCGGCAATTCGCACGACGAGCTGGCGACCAAGGGCGGCCACCCCGATTCCTATCGCTGGACCACCTATCCGGAGCGGCTCCAGGCGGCCGGGATCGACTGGCGCATCTACCAGGACATGGCGGACAATTTCACCGACAATCCCCTGGTCGGTTTCGCCGCCTATCGCGAGGCGCAGCCGGGCTCGCCGCTATACGACCGCGCGCTGACCACCCGCGGGCTCGATCAGCTCCGCGCCGACGTGCTGGCGAACACGCTGCCCCAGGTCTCGTGGATCATCGCCGACGCCAAAGGCAGTGAGCACCCCGCCCCCTCCAGCCCGGCCCAAGGCGCAGCCTATACCGCGGCGGTGATCGACGCGCTCACCGCCAACCCGGAGGTGTGGGCGCGCACCGTGCTGATCGTCAATTTCGACGAGAATGACGGCTTTTTCGATCACGTCCCCCCGCCCGGGCCGCCGTCGCGCGATCCGGCGGTGGTCGGCGGCTTCCTCGGCGCCTCGCAGGTCGACACGTCCAACGACTATCACCAGATCCCCAGCGTCGCCGACGAGAAATCCGAGCGGCCCGAGCTGATCGGACGGCCCTATGGCCTTGGCCCGCGCGTGCCCTGCTATGTTGTCTCGCCATGGAGCCGTGGTGGCTGGGTGAACTCGCAAGTCTTTGACCACACCTCGGTAATCCGTTTCCTGGAGGCGCGGTTCGGGGTGCAGGAGCCCAATATCTCCGCGTGGAGACGGGCGGTGTGCGGCGACCTGACCAGCGCGTTCGACTTCCGCAGTCCCAACCGCAAGTTCGGGCCGGTGCTGCCCGATCCACGCGACCTCGCCACCCGCGCCGCCGCGCTTCCCAGCCAGCCGGAGCCCAGCGCGCCGGTCGCCGCCGGCCAGGCCCCCGCGCAGGAGCCCGGCATCCGCCGCGCGCGCGCCCTGCCCTATGCGCTGGAGGTGAGCGAAGCCGGGCTCGATTCGAGCAAGATCGTGCTGCGCTTCGAATGCACCGGTGTGCCGGCGGTGGTGCATGTCTATGATCGGCTCCAGCTCGATGCGGTGCCGCGCCGCTACACACTCAAGCAGGGCGGCACGATCGAGGCCGAATGGCCGCTCGACTCGGAAGGGCGCTACGATCTCTGGCTGCTCGGTCCCAACGGCTTCCACCGCCATTTCGCCGGCCAGGGGCCTGCCCATGCCGGCGCCGTCCGCTGGCAGCAGCGCCGCGGCACCGCGCCGTCGCTGCTGGTCGAGGCCCCGCAAGGGCTGACGTCGGAATGGCCGCGCCATGTCCAGCTTCGCGCCATTGCACCAGGCGAAAACAAGGTAGCGCTAACGGCTACCGGTGGCTGGTACGACCTCGTCCTCACCGACCCGGCTGTCCCCGGTTACATTCGTCGGCTCGCCGGACGGATCGAAAATGGCAGCGACGGCTGGTCCGAACCACCCTGCACCAATGTTAAGGTTTCCCAAATCGATTAGGACGCGATACTGTCAGCGCTGACAGAAGAACGCGTTGGGGGGCGGGGCAGTTGAAGTCAGTGGGCTTAGTCGAGCTGGCAAAGATCGCAGGCGTGTCGGTTTCGACTGCCTCCAGGGCCCTTTCCAACCATCCCCGCGTCGCCAAGGGCACCCGCGAGCGAATCGTTGCGCTGGCGCAGGAACATGGATTTCGCCTCAACCAGACCGCCAGTGCGCTGCGCAAGCAGCGTACCGGGGTGATCGGGGTGGTGGTGCCCCTGGGCCATGAAGTCGACCAGGCGCTGTCGGACCCCTTCTTCACCAACATTACCCCGATTTACCGCTTGCATCCGAAGGGGCGTCCACAGATGGGCC
>JAPJRE010000399.1 GCA_030824725.1 Sphingomonas sp. | reverse complement strand
GCCCGGCAGTGCCAGCCCCGCCGCCGCAACCGTGTCACCTGCGAGCAGCCGCGCCGCCAGTTCGCGCCCCGTCGCCGGCGCGGCGATCTTCGCCAGCCAGGCCGAGACGGTGGCGCCCTGCCCCAGCTTGGCGGTGAGCCGTGCGGCGGCGGCGGGGCGGAAGCGGTCGCGGCGCAGGTCCTCGTCGCGTGGCCAGGTCAGCTGCACCGGACGGCCCACCGATTGGGAGATCAGCGCCGCCTGCACTGCCGCATCGACCTCCAGCTTCTCGCCGAACGACCCGCCGCCGAGCATCGCATGCACCGTCACCCGCGCCGGATCGACGCCCAGCGCCCGCGCCGCCGCCGTGCGGGCCAGGCCCGGCGCCTGGGTCGGCAGCCACAGCGACAGCCGGCCATGGGCATAGTCGGCGGTGCAGGTCATCGGCTCGAGCGCGGCGTGCGGGGCGAGGCCGACGCGATAGTCCGCCGTCACCACCTTTGCCCCACGAAACTCGGCGGCAAGGTCGCCCTTCGCCTCGATCCGCGCGCCCTCGCCTTCCAGCGCGGCATCGAGCGCGGCGTCGATGCTGTCGTCGTTGACCACCGCGGCCGGATTGCGGAAACGCGGCCGCAGCGCCTGGAGCGCGCGTTCGGCCGCCCACCAATTGCTCGCCACCGTCGCTACCCATTGCTTGGTGGTTACGATCGACAACATGCCGCGCACGCGGTTGGCCGCTTGGCGATCGACATGGACGAGTTCGGTTTCACCGATCGGCCCCTGGCGGATCGCCGCGAACACCATGCCGGGCAGCCGCACATCGGCCGCGAAGTTCGCGCTGCCGTCGATCTTGGCCGGCGCGTCGAGCCGCGGCAGCGGCTGGCCGAGCAGCCGCCCAGCGTCGCCGCCGCGCAAGGGCGGCTGCGACGGCGCCCGCTCGCGCGCCGCCGCCTCGGCCAGCGCGCCGAAGCCCAGCCGCTGGCTGCCGTGGATCACTGCATTGCCCGCCGTCCCGCAGGACTGCCAGTCGACGCCCCAGCGCCGCGCAGCCGCCTTGCACAGCAGCACCCGCGCCGCCGCGCCCGCCTGGCGCAGATCGTCCTCGAACGTCCGCACCGAGGTGGAGCAGGCGGTCAGCACCAGGTCCGCGCGCGCCGCGTGGCTACGCTGCACCTTCTCGGGCAGCCCCCCCAGTACGGCAGCGAACAGCGTCTGCGCTGCCAGCGGGTTGGCGTAGAGCGGGTTGAGCGGGGCGGGCTCGATGCCGACCAGCTTCCAGTCCGCGCCCAGTTCGTCGGCGAGGATCTGGGGGAGCGCGGTATAGACCCCCTGCCCCATTTCCGCTTGCGGCACGGCGACGCGAATTTGCCCGTCCTTGCCGATCTTGAGCCAGGCACCGAACAGACTTTCGCCCGGGCCCGCGCTGAGGTTGGGCGCATAGCTGCGCGGCCACAGCCCCCAGGCGACCACCAGGCCAAGCCCAGCGCCGCCGCCGATCAACAGCCTGCGCCGATCGATCCGAATGCGGGGTGCGGAAGTGCCTGCCATCGCCCCGCTCTATCGCGCACGCGGGCCGCGCGCCAGCATGGGCTTTCGATCAGCCTGATCGCTCCCCCTTGGGTTTGCGGCGTTTTGGCTCTATCGCGGGGGCCGATTGCTTCTCACGCCGGGGATTACCGTGCTGCCCACCCTGCTTGCCGCTGCCGGCGGACATCTTCACTATGCCGATCTCCACCTCGATCCGGTGGCGATCAATCTCGGCTTCTTCCAGATCAAATGGTATTCGCTCGCCTATATCAGCGGGATCCTGCTGGGCTGGCTGTACCTGATGAAGCTGCTCGCCCAGCCGGGCGCACCGATGGCCCGCCGCCATGCCGATGATCTGGTGTTCTACGCCACCCTCGGCATCATCCTCGGCGGCCGGCTTGGCTATGTGCTCTTCTACGCGCCGGACATGCTCAACAATCCGCTGCAGATCCTGATGCTGTGGGAAGGCGGCATGAGCTTCCATGGCGGGGTGATCGGCACCTCGCTGGCGATCCTCTGGCTCTCCTGGCAGAACAAGCTCAACTGGCTGCGCATCCACGATTATGTCGTTTGCTGCGCGCCGTTCGGGCTGTTCTTTGGCCGCCTTGCCAATTTCGTGAACGGCGAGCTGTGGGGCAAGCCCGGCGACGTGCCCTGGGCAATCATATTCCGCGGCACGGTGCCCTCCGGCGTGCCCGAGCCGGCGCGCCACCCCAGCCAGCTCTACGAGGCGGGGCTGGAGGGCCTGTTGCTGTTCGCGGTGCTGTGGTTCTTCTTCTGGCGCACCGATGCGCGTTACCAGCCGGGCAAGCTCGCCGGGATCTTCCTGCTCGGCTACGGCATGTGCCGCTTCTTCGTGGAGTTCTTCCGCGAGCCTGATCGCCAGCTGGTCTGGCTGGTCAACCTCACCGGCCTGCACATGGGCCAGTGGCTGTGCCTGCCGATGATCGCGGGCGGCCTGTTCCTCATCGCCACCGCGCCGGGCCGCCGCAAGCGGATCGAGGCGATCACCGGGCCGAGCGTCGCCTGACCTGACCGCCATGACCAACCCGCTCGACGCCCAGCCCGAAGAACGCCGCGACAATGCCGCCGAGCCCGCCCTGCCCGAACGGCTGGCGCGGGCGATCACGCTCGCCGGGCCGATCCCGCTCTCGCAGTTCATGGGGGCTGCCAACGCGCATTATTACGCCACCCGCGATCCGCTGGGCGCGCGCGGCGACTTCACCACGGCGCCCGAAATCAGCCAGATGTTCGGCGAGCTGATCGGGCTGTGGCTGGCCGATTTGTGGGACCGCGCCGGTCGGCCGGAGGCGGCCCGCTATGTCGAGTTCGGTCCGGGCCGCGGCACGCTGGCCGGCGATGCGCTGCGCGCGATGGGCAAGGCCGGGTTCACGCCGCCGGTGGACTTCCTGGAGACAAGCCCGGTACTGCGCGCCGCGCAGAAGGAACGCGTGCCGCACGCCGAATGGCACCTCGACCTGGTCGGGCTGCCCGAGGAGGCGCCGCTGCTGGTCGTCGCCAACGAATTCTTCGACGCGCTGCCGATCCGCCAGCTGGTCCATACCGCGCAGGGCTGGCGCGAGCGGCTGGTCGCCTGCCAGGATACGCTGTTCCTGCCGGTGACGGGCGATCGCGGCTTCGATCCGGTGATTCCGCCCGCGCTGCGCGACGCCGCCCCGGGATCAATCCTGGAGACCTCGCCGGCCAGCGTCTCGCTGCTGCGCGCGCTCGCCCAGCGGCTGCTGGCGCAGGGCGGCGCGGCGCTGATCCTCGACTATGGCTATGAGGGACCGGCGATCGGCGACACGCTGCAGGCGGTACGCGGCCACGCCTTCGCCAATCCGTTCGACGCGCCCGGCGAGGCCGACCTCACCGCACATGTCGATTTCGGCACGCTCAAGGAAGCCGCCGAGGCCGAGGGGCTGACGGTCCACGGCCCGGTCACGCAGGGCGATTTCCTCAAGGCGCTCGGCATCGACGAGCGCGCGCGGGCGCTGGCTCGCACGGCGCCGGAGCGCGGCGACGCCATCGCCGCCGATCGCAACCGCCTGGTCGGCGACGACCAGATGGGCGCGCTGTTCAAGGC
>JAPJRE010000398.1 GCA_030824725.1 Sphingomonas sp. | reverse complement strand
GTCGATCATCATGATCGGCGAAATCGGCGGTTCGGCGGAAGAAGAAGCGGCCCAGTTCCTGATCGACGAGGCCAAGCGTGGCCGCAAGAAGCCGATGGCCGGCTTCATCGCGGGCCGCACCGCGCCTCCGGGCCGCCGTATGGGCCATGCCGGCGCGATCGTCTCGGGCGGCCAGGGCGGCGCCGAGGACAAGATCGCGGCGATGGAAGCCGCCGGCATCCGCGTTTCCCCCAGCCCCTCGCTGCTCGGCGAGACGCTGCTGGAAGCGCTGAAGGGCTAAACTGCAACGGTAGCGCTCCTATATAGGTGGGAATGGGAGCGCTAACACGAACGGAAGCATGATCATGGGCTATGAAGGCCTCGACTTCGACGACATCGCCGGCGGTGTGAGCCCCGGCTTCGTCGAGACTTTGTACCGGCGCTACAAGAGCGATCCGGCTTCGGTGGAACCCAGCTGGCGGACTTGGTTCGAAGGTCTCGAATCGACCGCCTCGGGCCCCAGCTGGCAGCGGACCAACTGGCCGCTGACCGAAACCGACGCGCTGACGGCCGGGCTCGACCCCACCCAGATGGAGCCCGCGCCGAAGCCCGCCAAGGGCGGCGCGCCGGCCAAGCCGGCCGCCCCCGCCGCCTCGACGGCGGACGTGACCAAGGCCGCGGAAGATTCGATCCGCGCGATGATGCTGATTCGCACCTATCGGGTGCGCGGCCATCTCGCCGCCAATCTCGATCCGCTGGGCCTCGCCCGCCAGAACCTGCCCGCCGATCTGACGCCGGAATATCACGGCTTCTCGGGCGCCGATCTCGATCGCCCGATCTATCTCGGCGGCGCGCTCGGCCTGCAGCACGCGACGGTGCGCGAGATCGTCGCGATCCTCCAGGCCAATTACTGCGGTAATGTCGGCCTCGAATATATGCACATCGCGGACGTGGAGGAGCGCCGCTTCCTCCAGGACCGGATGGAAGGCAAGGACAAGGCGATCACCTTCACGCCCGACGGCAAGAAGGCGATCCTGTCCAAGGTGATCGAAGCCGAGCAGTGGGAAAAGTTCCTCGGCAAGAAATATGTCGGCACCAAGCGGTTCGGCCTCGACGGCGGCGAATCGATGATCCCGGCGATGGAAGCGATCATCAAGTACGGCGGCCAGCAGGGCGTCCGCGAGATCGTGTACGGCATGGCCCATCGCGGCCGCCTGAACATGCTCGCCAACGTCATGGAAAAGCCGTTCCGGGTGATCTTCCATGAGTTCGGCGGCGGTTCGGCCAACCCGGACGACGTCGCCGGTTCGGGCGACGTGAAGTATCACCTCGGCACCTCCACCGATCGCCAGTTCGACGGCATCAGCGTCCATATGTCGCTGGTCGCCAACCCGTCGCACCTCGAGGCGGCCGATCCGGTCGTGCTCGGCAAGGCGCGCGCGCTGCAGACCATCCGCGGCGACCTGGAAAAGCACGAGCAGGTGCTGCCGGTGCTGATCCACGGCGACGCGGCGTTCGCCGGCCAGGGCATCGTGTGGGAGACGCTCGGCTTCTCCGGCATCCGCGGCTACAACACCGGCGGCTGCATCCACTTCGTCATCAACAACCAGGTCGGCTTCACGACGAGCCCGCAGTTCGCGCGCTCCTCGCCCTATCCGTCGGACGTCGCCAAGGGCGTCCAGGCGCCGATCCTGCACGTCAACGGCGACGATCCCGAAGCCGTGACCTTCGCCTGCAAGGTGGCGATCGAGTTCCGCCAGGAATTCCACCGCGACATCGTGATCGACATGTGGTGCTATCGCCGCTTCGGCCACAATGAAGGCGACGAGCCCGGCTTCACCCAGCCGCTGATGTACCAGAAGATCCGCCAGCACCCGGGTGTGAGCAGCATCTATGGCCAGAAGCTGATCGCCGAGGGCGTGGTCGACCAGGGCTTCATCGACGAGAAGACCCACCAGTTCACCACCCTGCTCGAAGGCGAGTTCGAGGCGGGCAAGACCTATCTGCCGAACAAGGCGGACTGGTTCGCCGGCCGCTGGTCGGGCCTGGGCGCGCCGTCGGACGGCGAGGGCTCGCGCCGCAACGTCGAGACCGGCATCGAGAAGAAGCTGTTCGACAGCCTCGGCCGCACGCTGACCACGGTCCCCGAGGATCTCGAGATCCACAAGACCCTCGGCCGCGTGCTCGATGCCAAGCGCGAGATGTTCAAGTCGGGCACCAATTTCGATTGGGCGACCGGCGAGGCGCTGGCCTTCGGCTCGCTGCTCTCGGAAGGCTATGCGGTGCGCCTGTCCGGCCAGGATTCGGGCCGCGGCACCTTCTCGCAGCGCCATGCCGTCTGGGTCGACCAGAAGACCGAGGCCAAGTATGTGCCGCTCACCACGGTGCCGCACGGCAGCTTCGAGGTGCTCGATTCGCCGCTCAGCGAATATGGCGTGCTCGGCTTCGAATACGGCTATGCGCTGGCCGATCCGAAGGCGCTGGTGCTGTGGGAAGCGCAGTTCGGCGACTTCGTGAACGGCGCGCAGATCATGATCGACCAGTTCATCGCGTCGGGCGAGTCCAAGTGGCTCCGGGCCAACGGCCTGGTGATGCTGCTGCCGCACGGCTATGAAGGCCAGGGCCCCGAGCACAGCTCGGCGCGTCCGGAGCGCTTCCTCCAGCTCTGCGCGCAGGACAACATGCAGGTGGTGAACATCACCACGCCGGCGAACTATTTCCACCTGCTGCGCCGGCAGATGCACCGCAACTTCCGCAAGCCGCTGATCCAGTTCACGCCGAAGTCGCTGCTCCGCCACAAGCTGGCGGTCTCCAGCGCCGAGGAGTTCCTGGGCGACAGCCACTTCAAGCGGATCCTGTCGGACCCGAGCGCGCCGGCGGATACCGAGGTGAAGCGCCTCGTCCTCTGCACCGGCAAGGTCGCCTACGATCTGATCGAGGCACGTGACGCAGCGGGCGACAAGAACACCGCGATCGTCCGGATCGAGCAGCTCTACCCGTTCCCGGGCGAGCCGCTGACCGAGCGGCTGAAGCGCATGACCAACCTCGAAGAGGTGGTGTGGGCCCAGGAAGAGCCGAAGAACAACGGCTACTGGTTCTTCGTCGAGCCGCTGATCGAGCAGTGCCTCATTGATGCCGGCACCAAGGTACAGCGTCCGCGCTATGCCGGTCGCGCCGCGGCGGCCTCGCCCGCCACCGGCCTGATGAAGCGCCACACCGCAGAGCAGGGCGCGCTCGTTGCCGACGCGCTCGGCCATAATGTCCGCGATGAAATCCGCCGCACCCGGAAAGGTTGAGAATGGCCACCGAAGTCAAAGTCCCCGTACTGGGCGAATCGATCACCGAAGCTACCGTCGGTGAATGGCTGAAGAATCCGGGCGATCCCGTCCGCGTCGACGAGCCGATCGCCAGCCTCGAGACCGACAAGGTCTCGGTCGAAGTCCCCTCGCCGGTCGCCGGCGTGATGGGCGAGCAGATCGTCAAGGTCGGCGATACCGTCGAAGTGGGTGCGGTGATCGCGATCATCGCGGGTGAAGGTGCGGCCGCCGCTCCGGCAGCTGCCCCCGCCGCTGCTGCTCCGGCAGCAACCCCGGCGCCTGCCGCTGCCCCGGCTCCCT
>JAPJRE010000024.1 GCA_030824725.1 Sphingomonas sp. | reverse complement strand
GTCGACGCTTTGTCCGAGGAAACGACCTGCTACTCGGCCGAGATCTGGATCGATGGGCAGCGCGCCTTCCTCGCCTCGAACCGCGGTCATGGCGCCGCGGACGATTACCATGCCGTCGGCAGCGTCACCGAACAGGCGGTCGATGCCTGGCTCGCCGCCAACCGGCCCGTCTCGCGGCTCGGCGACAGCGTCATGCCGCACTGCCTCGAATTCGAGGTGGCGGCGCTCATCACCCGGATCGAGGAGGCGAAGCGGCTGCGCCGGCAATGCCGGACGAAGCTGGTGACGATCGAGGGCGACCAGGTGTTCTGCTATCGGCTCAAGGGCAGGACACCCGCCATCGTGTTCGCCGGCGTGCAACGCCTCACCCCGTCGGCGCGCATGGTCAACGGCGATGACGCCGCGCTCGACGAGGCGGTCGCCGTGATGATCGCCCAGGCCGGGAAGCACGCCCCATCCTGATCGCATGACAGCTTCCACCCGATAGGACAGGATACGCACCATGCAACCGCAACGCCGCCCCCTCATCCGCGCACTCGCCTTCGACGAGGTCGGCGCCGCGATCGGCCGCCTCGTGGATGTCGCCTCGTCCGATACCGGGCAGGCCGCGCGCGTCGCGGACTTCCTGCTGGCGTGGTGGAATGGTGACGACAACGGCCACTTCCCCATCCTCCACCTCAGCAACTGCGACGCGATCATTTCCGAGGACATGCTAATTGTCATGGCCTGGCTCGCGCAGGAGCCTGCGATCTATCCCGATGCGTGGGGCTATCGTGACGCAATGGTCGACCTTGTCGGCCGATGGAGGCTGCGATGAGCGCACGGCCGTTACAACCATTATGGGCCTGCTTTCGTTTGCCCCGAACGCAATCATGGCGGCAGACCGTAGTGGGAGACTGGCATGAGCGATAATATACGGCTCGCGCTAATGCGGCAGGCGCTCGCGCTTTATGACGCGACCGACGACGGAGCGACCGTTGCCGCCTGTCATCTGCAGGCCGCGGTCGATGCGGAGCAGGGTCTGCGGCCTATGCAACCGGGCGAGGACATCGATCCTGAAATACCGGAGCAATTACGTAACTGGTTATCGTGAAGGGGAGGGGGAGCGAATTTCTGAGCGCGTGAGGCGCTCGGGAGATCGCTCATGCCCTACGATGTCGCCTTCCGCCACCAGCAGGCGCTCGACCCGAGCGCGCTGGTCACGATTGGAGCAAGCCTTCACGCCATCACCCGCGCGATCGACGACTGCCGCAACGCCGGCATCGCCTTCGAGACCGATCCCGCGGTCATCCTGCTCGCCCGCCATCTCGCAAGCGTCACCGCGCGGCAGTCCGAAGACGCGCTCCTCAAGCGGCGCTGCATGGACCGTATCGCCGAGCTGCGACAGCACCCGGCGCTGCTGACGCTCGCGGTGCGCGGCGTCGCGCACGATGCGGCCGCCAAGGATCGCTTCCACAGCGACGGACGCAAGGCGCTGCGCCGGCTCGCCGAAACGCTGGGGCTCGACCCCGCGCACTACGACCTTCGCTCGAACCGCAGCCACGCCTCCCGGTCCGGCGAGATCACCCTCCACGGCGAGGAGCTGTGGATGCAGCTATCGCTCCACGGCACCATGGCCGACCGCGAGGTCATCTACCGCCGCGTCAGCGGTCGTCACGATCACCTCGGGGAGCGCGACTGCTACGCCTCGATCCGCGACCTGCTCGCGCCCGAGCGGTTCGCCGTGCGGCTGCGCAAGGAATTGCGGCTCACACCGCCGGTCGCCGAGCCGGTCAGCCTGTTCGGCTGATCGATCACCCGTCCACACACGCGAAAGGACCGCCATCATGGGCTGGCTAAGCATGCCGCTGTCGTCGATGTTCCCGCACACAGGCCCCAAAGCCTATCTCGACGCGCAATTCACCTACGACAACCGCGATGCCGACGGGAAGGGCAAGGCGCTGCGCGTCATCGCCTCTTCCTGCCTGCGCAACAAGGTCTGGTACGCGGCCGTGGTGCCGTCGACCGACGGCACCGACGAACCCGCCTTCGCGGCCGTCTGCCTGGTCAGCTGGAATCCGCGGGCCAAGGACGGATTCGTGTTCGCCTACAAGGATATGACCGAACACGCCGGGCCTTGCGAGGCCGAATGCCCCGAGCGCATCCTCTCGCTGCTCGGCGATACCGACGATCCCGGTGCGCTCGACTGGCGCCGACGCTGCCTCGAGCGGCTCGCGACCCCGGTACGCCCGCTCGAACACGGCATGCACATCCGCTTGCCGAGCAAGGTCACCTTCGTTGACGGCTATGAGGGAGACGAGTTCATCGTCCACAAGCGCGGCCGCAAGATCTCGCTCGCGATCCCCGGCAACAGCTACCCGAAATATCGGATCGGTAACCTTCGCAAATGGGCGTGGACACTCGTGCCGCCCAAGCCCGAAACTCGCGTCCACAAGACGGTGTTCGGTTGATCGCCGACATCCCCCACGTCAGGATCATCGCCATGTCCGCCCCGTATCCGCCCGTCACACCCAGCCCGAAGCGGTCGCAGCTCTGCAGCCGAGCCCATGCCCAGCGCGTCGCCATGCGGATGTTCGATGCCGGCGCACGCCAGGTCTCGATCGTGCGCACCGGCGATCCGCTGCAACCCTTCCGCGTCCTCCCGGTCATCGTCGACGGGCCGAACGTCGAAGTCGAATTGCGCTACGCATGAGGGGCGCCCTGCTCCTCGGCATCGCCGCGCTCGCCGCCTGCGGGGCAGGGGAACCCCAAGGCCGCGACGGGGCGACGATCACCGGCGAGGGGCGGGCGATCGACGGCGACACGGTCTCGGTCGATTTCCGCCTGTCGGGGGCCGACGCCTTCGAGCGCAAGCAGATGTGCTCGAAGGACGGTGCCTGCTATCCGTGCGGCAAGTTCGCGCAGGATTCCGCCTCGCGTATCCTCAAGAGCAGTGTCGCCACGATCCGCATGACCGGCGCGAGCAGCTACGGCCGTCCGATCGCCATCGTCACGGTCGACGGCTACGACCTGGGCGAGCAACTGATCCTGCAGGGTCTGGCGGTGCCGGCGACGCAATATCTGCGCGGCGATCCGCAGCGCGCCGCGCGCTATGTCGCTGCGGCCGAACAGGCGCGATCAGCGGGCCGCGGCGCCTATGCGGGAGAATTCATCGATCCGGCGCGCTGGCGGCGCGGGGAACGGCTCGCGTGCGAGGCGCGTTACTGATATCCCCCCCTGGAAGAGGCGGTCCGGCATGCTCCCTTGCCGAACCGCCTTTTCTTTTTGTCGTCAGCCCTTGAGCTTCGGACCGGGGCCACGATCGTCGGAATCGTAATCGGGTCCCGGGTCATGCGACCAGGACGCGCCGATCGCGAACGCGGGGTCGAAGCGGCCCAACGGACCATCCGGCTCGGCCGCGACATACGGATTGACCAGCGGCTTCACCGGCAGCTTGTTGCGATAGATGTGCCCGGCGATGCGACCGCGCGCCTCCAGCAGCTTCTCCAGCCAGACGAGATCGTCGAGCATGGTCACGACGCCCTTGCCGGCGACGCAATAATAGAGGCACCGCTGGAAATCGTCGCACGCGGTGCTGAGGATCGTGGTCAGCTTGACCTTGCCCTCGTTCTCGCCCTCGTGGATCCATTCGAGCGATTCCCGCAACTCGCGCGCCGAGAGATACGCATCCTCCGGATTGCTGCCGATGCACGCCCCCGCGAGCATGCGCCGGGTAACGCGAATATCCAGATCGACCGACAATTCGGTGAGCACCGCATCGAGGTCGAACTCTCCGATAAATTCCGAACGCTTCATGGCCAGCTCCTTTGTTCATTGAACGTAACGTGAACAAAGGCGACAAGGCAAGCATTATGGAGTAGCTTCACCACCATGTGGCTCGTCCCACGCGATACCCGGGGTCTTACCCTGCGCTCGCCCGTACCCGACGTGGTGCGCGAGGCGCTGGTGCGCTGGTACACAGGCGAAGGCGAGGACAGCGATCACCGCGCCTCGGTCATCATGGTGGTCAAGGCACGCGATCATCACCAGTGGATAGCCTGCGACTGCCTGGGGGAGGGGACGGACCCGCCGCTACTCTCGCCGGCCTATCTCTCCGAAGCCGAAACCTATTACCTGCGCCGGCTCACCAGCATCCGCCAGCGTCGCCCCGAACATGACGTCGACTGCCCGTTCTTCCGGGAGCAGGCGCCGCCCCGCATCCGCGAGAAGGCGACCACCACCCCGCGCACGATCAACGAGCCCGACGGGCTGTTCTCGGCGCACCGGCTCGCCCCCGAGAAGCTGGCGCAGCTCCCTGATGACAGCGAACCCGACGATCGCACCCGCGGCGTCGCGATCCCGCGCCTCGCGCGCCTGCTGTGGCAGTTGATGGAAATGGCGCAGGTCAACGTCGTCGAACCACTCGAGGTCGGCGAGCCGCGCACGACATCGATGGCGAGCGAGTTCGCGGCGATGCGCGCCGCGGCCGAGCGGGTCCAGATCGCACCGGGCATCCCGCTCGCGCGCCATCTCTACACCCATATCGACCCCTATGAACGCGGCGTCGTGTTCGCGAAACTGCGCGAGGCGGCGAAGAAATGGCCGAGCGAGCACGCCCCGCAGGCCTTCCTCCTCCTGTATGCGATCGACGTCTCCGGCTCGACCATCACGCTTGCCGAAGGGCGCGAGCTGATCGTCAAGAACCGCATCCGCCACATCGGCGTCCACCAGCGCCACATCGGACCGCCGTATCTGGTCCTGGCCGTCGTCGGCGAGCACAACCCGCGCGAGGGCTATGCGTGCCTGCGCGCCTATGCGCAGCCGATCGCGCGCCCCGCCAATTTCGTCGCGATCCACAATCTCGCCGAACGCAAGACGATCGTCGGCCTGCTCGATCTCCAGTACCGGCTTCGCCGGCGCGGCATCGGCGTCGGGTTCAAGCGGCTCCTGTTCGATATCGCGACGTCGATCGGCGAGATGCGTCCAGACCTCCTTCTCGACCTGCGTGATTTCACCACCGGCGAGGTGATCGAGGCGGCGCTCGAGGTCGTCACCGGCGACGACGCCGATGCGCTCGGGCTGAAGCTGCGCCAGGTCGAGAAACTTCGCGAGATCGCCCCCGTCGTGACGATCCATGCCGAGGATCTCGAAGGCGACAGTCTCGAAACCGCCGTGCTTGACCAGCTGCACATCGGATGACGTCGTTGGCAGGAATTTAATCCAGGGCCACCATTCTCGCATCATGGCATCGACCACCCAAGCCAGAAACCAGCGGCGGATCCTGCGCTGGGCGCAGTCGTCGCTGTGCGCCGGATGCGGGATGCCCCTGCCGAGCCCGCGGCGCCTCGCCCGCCATCATCCCGATTACCCGACGTTCGACCATGTCACGCTGCGCAGCGCGGGTGGACGGCGATCGCTGTCGAACGGCCTGCTGAAGCATCTGCGCTGCAATCAGGCGCGCGGCGCGAGGCCGTCCACGGGGTGCGATGCGATCTGGATGACCGTGGTCGCGGCACGGCTAGCCGAGCGCCCGCGCAGCCTCAAGTCGATCTTCAAAGGTGGCGCTCGAAATCCCGGATTCCCGGCGCGCAAGGAAAAGGCCGCCCCGGTTGCCCGAAGCGGCCCGATCGTGTCATCGAAGGTCGGGGGGGTCAGATATCGTCGCCGAGCGCGCCCTTGACCGATCCCTTGACGTCCTGACCGGCGCCCTTGACCTTCTGCGCCTTGCCCTCGGCTTCGAGACTGGCGTTATCGGTCGCCTTGCCGATGCTTTCCTTGACGTTGCCGGCCAGCTTGTTGCCTGCCGCCTTCAGCTTGTCGGTTGCTTCACCCATGATCGATCTCCTGTCGTGAAATATCAGGACTGAGAACACTTTGCGCGTGAGCGCGATCCGTGCGGCCAGTCACGGCTGCACCATGAACGACCCTGCCTGCCGCCATCATCCCGGTCTGCCGAGGGGGAGGAGAGAGAGAGGGAATCTGTCGAATCCATTGAGGGAGACGACAGATGACCCGGTTCCAGCCCAGCCCACGCCCTGAGACGACACCCTGGGACGCACCCGACCGCGCTGACCAGGTCCTGCCCGGCATCTGGCGCGTATCGACACCCAGTCATGGCGGATATGTCCTGTCGGACGAACGCCAGGCCGCGATGCCCGAGGCGCTGCGCCGCGACGATCCTTACTATGAGGAAGACGTCGATTACGCGCTGGTGCTCTACGCCTTCGGCAGCGAGTTTCGCCGCCTGCCCATTCCGGGCATCGCCCTGCAGGTCGAGAACGCGCGCCGTTCGGTGCGCTGCTGGCATCCCGACCGCTGGACCGCGCTGACCGGCGAGGAAGTGTCGATCCACGACAGCCACGTCGTCCGCCGCCGCGCCGCCTATCAGGTGATCATCGGCCAGTACGAGAGCGTCTCGGCGTCGGGTTCCTGGGCGGACTGGGTGCCCGAGGGCAAGGTCGGCTGCGTCTTCCGCCGTGTCGTCAGCGTCGATGCGCTCGGCTTCGCGCGCCACGAGGGCGCGCCGATCCACGGTCTCGTCGACAAGGACCGTTACGAACGCCGCCAGATGCCCGAGACGTTCGAGAGCCTCGACGCGGTCCGCGTCGAAAGCACCGCCCCGATCTCCAAACAGGTCGACGCGAGCGCGCTCGCGCACCTCCTCCCCAGCGCCTGAAAGGACCGCCACGATGAGCGTCTATCTCTATCTGTTCCACGGCCGCGCCACGCCCGACGAGGACGTCGAAGACTGGGGCTGCGAAGGCCCCGCGATCGGACCGCTCGACTATGTCCACACCACCTATGGCAGCGAGGTGAAGATCCGCGGCGCGAAGGCGGTCCTGGAAAAGTTCTTCCCGAATTCGGAAATTCATTTCCACGACGGCTACGGCGAACACGCCATTCAGCTCGCCGGCGACTGCTTGCCCTACGACGGCAAATTCTACGGTGACTGGTCGATCTGCACCGGGGATCGCTTGTGCTCGCCTGCCGCCTCCCGGGTCAAGCCGGTGTGCGACGACTGCGGCAGCGACAACGTCACCAAGGACGCCGTCGCGGCCTGGGATGAGCCCGAACAGGCCTGGGTGCTGCTCAGCACCTACGATTCCACCACCTGCCAGGACTGCGAGCGCGAAAGCGACGACATGCTCGAATGGCGGACGCTCGATGGTGCGCCCGCTCCCGATCCCGACGCTCCCGCCATCCCAGCCAACGATCCGGCGCCCCCTGATGCCGACGCCGCCTGACCCGGAGGACCACGCCATGACCTGTGTCACCCCGATTCGCGCGCCCGAGGCCGCGGACAATCGCGTACCGCTCGGCCATCATTCGACCGGCACGCTCAGCCTCGACCTCGATCGCCTGCTTGCCGGACGCCTGCTCATCCAGGGCAGCTCCGGGGCGGGCAAGAGCAGGACCTTGCGCCGGATCATCGAGGAGGCGTTCGACTATACGACGCTTGCGATCGTCGACCCCGAGGGGGAATTCGAGAACCTCGCCCGCCATATCGGCGCGACCACGATCCGCGCGGTCGAACTCACCGCCGACGGGCTGACGGCCGCGGCGACGCGCAGCCGGCGACATCGGCTGTCGATGCACATCGACCTCACCGACCTCGATCCCGACCAGCGGATCATCAAGGCAGCCGCGTTCTTTGCCGGCCTGGTCGGCGCACCGCGCGAGGACTGGGCGCATACCATGCTGGTGTGCATCGACGAGGGCCATCTGCTCGCACCGCATGTCGCCGGTTCCGCGCTCGATGCCGATGCCCGCCGGCTCGGCGTCGCCACCCTGACCGACCTGTGCGCGCGCGGCCGCAAGCGCGGTCTCGCCCCCGTCATCGCCACCCAGCGCCTCGCGAAGCTCTCCACCTCGGTCGTGTCCGAGCTGCAGAACGTGCTGGTCGGGCTCAACGTCTTCGACCGCGACATCGCGCGCGCGGCCGACCTGCTCGGCTTTCCCGCGCGTGACGCCGACCTGCTGCGCAACCTCGCCCCCGGCGATTTCTTCGCGATGGGTCCGGCGCTGTCGGCAACCCCGGTGCTGGCGCATATCGATCCCACCATCACCGAACATCTCGGCAAGACCCCGGAACTGCGTGCCGCCGCGTCCGTCGATGCCGACGAGGCGGCGAAGCTGCTCGATCTCGCGGGCCTGGCCGAGGTCGCGGACCACGGCCCCGCCATCGCCCTCAAGGGCACGCGCGCGCTCGACGCGTTCCTGCTCGATCCCGCTGCGACCGACGCGGCCGCGATCATGGACGCGCTGAAGCGCATCTCCCCCAACGCCAGCACCGCGCGCGACCTCGCACGGCACCTGTCGCTCGACGCCGAGCGCACCGACCGCGCGCTCAACCTCCTGTCGGCGATCGCCGCGGTCGACACCATGCCCAAGGGCGACGACCGCATCGCCCGCCTGCATGCACGGCTGCGCGCGCGGCTGAGCGACGTCGCCGTGGTGTCGCTGTGACCGACCTCGCGCCCGATATCGTCGAGCTGGTCGCGTGTCCGAAGCTGCCCGAGCCGTGCGGGCGCCTGCGCGAGATGCCGTTCCGGCACGATGCCTGGACCCCCGACGAGATCGCCACGGTCGAACGCATGTTCTGCGACGACGCTGCGATCGACGACATCGTCGCCGCGCTCGGTCGCGGCCGCGCCGGCGTGCGCGACAAGATCGCCAAACTGGGCCTGCGCCGCAATTCGTCGCGTCCGTGGTCGACCGACGAAGACGCATGGCTCACCCGCGAATATGGCCTTCGCCCCACGGCCGATCTCGCTGGAGATCTCGGCCGCGCCTGCACCAGCGTCTATGCCCGCGCGGGCGTGCTCGGGCTGACCGAAGGAAATCCTCCAAAATGGAGCGACTGGGAGGATGCCCAGCTGCGCGCCGGCTACGCGCAGGCGATCCCGATCGCACAGATCGCCACGCTGATCGGACGCCCGCTGTCCGGCACCGCGACCCGTGCCAACGCGCTCGGTTTGCGCCATCCCAACAAGCCCGCTGACTGGACCGAGGCCGAGGCGACGCGGGCGCTGACGCTGGCCGGGGAGGGGCTTCGTTATATCGCGATCATCGACATTCTCGCCACAGAGGGCTTTCCGCGCAGGACCAAGGCTGGCTTCGGGCCGCACCTGCGCAAGCTCGGCTATGGCCGGGGATGGGGCCGCAACTGGACCCCTGACGAAGACACACTGCTCATCCGCGCCTATGCCGACGGGGCAAGCCTGACCCCGCTCACGACCAGGCTCGGCCGCACGAAATGCTCTATCCGCTGGCGCGCCGACTATCTCGGGTTGCGCGGCACACATGCCAACCGCGACGGGTTCCGGGGCGGGCCGGTGTGGAGCGACAATGATCTGGAAAGGCTGCGCGACCTTTACGGCACGATGCCGATGGACGCCCTGGCGACGAAGATGGGTCGCACCAAGGCTTCGCTGTTCACGCGCGCGAACATCCTCGGCCTTGTCCACGGCTATCACCGGAAATGGACCGAAGAGGAGATCCGGGCGCTGCGCATCGCGCACGACTTCGGCGTCGCGCTGCCTGATGTTGCGGCAGCGATCGGCCGCAAATATCCAGCGGTCCACAAATATGCCGAAAAGCACGAGCTTCGCTTCTCGCGTCGCCCGCGCCGCGCAGCCCCCTGGACGCTCGCCGAAATTATCGCGCTCGATCCTTCGGGAACGGGCGTCACCGACCATGTTGCCATCCCCGGCACAATCGATGAGGAAAAGCCATGACGCCGCTTCGCCTCGCCCGCGATATCGCAACCGGCGCGCCGATCGACCGCGACACCCGGCGTGCCCGCCTCCTCGCGGCGCGGCGCTATGCGATCAACTCGGTCCCGCGTCGCGGTATCCTCAGCGGTCACTGGGACGCGGGCACCGTGGTCGGCGCGTTCCGCGACGGCAAGGCAGGCTGACCAGGGCTCGGCCCGATGCGCCGATGAAGGAGAGAGGGAGCGGGGAGGGAAGGCGTGACGGACGCCTGAGCCCTTTTCCAGGAGCGCACTCCCATGATTCCCGCCACCATCGCGACCGCGGTCGCCCCCGAGACGATCGCCAAGGTCACGCGCCTGTTCAACAATACCGCGTTCGACGTCATCTGCGAACTCCTCCAGAACGCGCGCCGCGCCGGTGCGACCGGCGTCGCGCTCGCGCTGAACGGCGCCGGCGCCGAGCACTTCCTGCACATCACCGATGACGGCCACGGCATCGCCGATCCGGTGAGCATCGTCACGCTCGGCCGCTCGGGCTGGTCCGACGAGACGCGCCGCGCCGAAGATCCCGCCGGCATGGGCGTGTTCAGCCTCGCAGGCCGCGACGTCATCATCCGCTCCTTCTCGAAACCCGACCGCCAGGGCTGGATGGCGCATATCCCGGCCTCGGCGTGGGAGACGAGCCGCCCGATCGCGATCGAACCCGATCCGATCATGCGCGGCACCGCGATCACCGTGCGCGTGCCCGACGAGTGGCTGAAGACGCTCGAGCGCGACGTGGCCCGCGCCGCCAAACATTATCCGGTTCCCGTGACCTGGAACGGCGCGGTCCTTCCGCAGGAGGACTGGCTGAAGGACGCGGTCCATGTCGAGGAATGGTACGGCGTGCGCATCGGCGTGTTCCAGAAACACCCCTCGCATTATTCCTCGCGCGACGGACGCCTCAACTTCCACGGGCTGACCATCCCGTGCGACCTGCCGTATGTTCAGGAAGTCGACCGGGGCGGCCACTGGATCGCGCGGGTCGACATCTTCGACGCGCCGCAAATCCAGCTCGTCCTCCCGGCGCGCAAGGAAGTGGTCGAGAACACCGGCATCGCCGCCCTGCGCGATGCGGTCCGGCTCGCGATCTACCGCGCGATCGAGGCCGCGGGGACGCACCGGCTGTCGGCGCATGACTGGCGCGAGGCGCGCTCGCTCGGTATCGCACTACCCGAAGCCGAGCCCTATCTGTTCGCATGGACCGCCTATGCGGCCGACAGCTCGCGCAACTACGAGAGCGGCGCACGCGTGACCGACACCGGCATGGTGCTGATGCCCGACTTCGATGCGCTGATCGGCCAACCCGCGCAGGCGGCGATCGCGAAGCATAATCCGTTCGGTGGTCCGCTGGTCGAGGCCCAGGACGCGTTCAAGGGCTATGGCTGGTACGATATCCTCGCCCGTGTCGAGGATATGCGGTTCCGCGTCACCCAGGGCGACCGCACCTTCATCGTCTCCGACAGCCGCGAAGCCCCCGCCGAGGCGGAAAACGGTTGGGTCGAGGCTATCACGCTCGAGGCGACGATGAGCCACGCCGGCGCATTCATCGAGGTATCGACCGACGCGGATGTCGCCTTCGCACCCGACCAATGGTCGTGCAACTCGGTCGACGAGACGTCCGTCTTCGTCCGCCGGGGCAGCGAAATCACCGCGCTCGGCGTCGCCGACATCCTCGAAAGCGCGATCTTCTATGCCAGCGACGACAGCGATGCCGACAGCTACGATACGCAGCTCGAGCGCTTCCAGGCCGATGCCGCCGAACGAATCATCGGCCTGCTCGAAGGCGACGATGCCGCGCTTGAGAACCGCATTCGCGACAAGCTGGCGGGGCATTATTTCCTCGTCCCCGAGGACCGGACGGTCACCGTCGTCATCAATCGCGACCGGCTCGACGTGACGATCACGCCCCGCGCGGTTCCCGCCGCGCCCAAGGCCGCGGCGGAGGACGCGTGACATGGCGCGCTACAACCACGCCTACACGCTCGCCTTCAGCCTCGTCTCGAACGACGACAAGGGCCACGACGTCGATGCGCGCCAGCTGAAGGCGGCGCTGCTCGCACGGATCGAGAATCTCGACGAGGAGGGTAGCTGGATCGAGTCTGCCGGTGCGCCCTATGACACCTATCTAGAACCGGAGGAGGCGCCATGACCGGCGCGCCAGTTCCGGTCGTGCCGCTGGCGCCGCCGCCACCAGTGGTGCTGGCCTACGGCATCGGCGTCGACAGCACCGCGCTGCTCTGTGGAGAATCGATAATCTCATATGGCGCTGGCGGTTGAAGGCGGCATCCAGCGGCCGTCGAGAACCATTAATCTCATCTGCAGAATCGGTTCTCGATTCGCCGGTGGCTTCCGAGAATCGATAATTGATTCCGCCATAGGTTATTCGATGCTGTAGCCGAGCGCGCGATATCCGGCGTGGCGCTTGGCGGCCATGCGCGAGAGCATCGGGACCGCATCATCGGCATAGTCATAGACGAGCACGTCGGTTTTCCCCGCGTGCCGGCGATGCAGGCGCCCTACATACTGGGCGAGCGTCCCTTTCCAGGAGATCGGCATGGTCAGGAACAGCGTGTCGAGACGGTCGTCATCGAACCCTTCGCCGATGTAGCGGCCGGTTGCGAGGATGAGCCGCTCCTCGCTGTCAGGCACACGCAGTGCGGCGTCCGCTACCTTGCGTTCCGCCGCGCTCATTCCACCCCGCAACACCACCAGGTTCCGCACGAACCGGGATAACCGGCCCTGCAGATACTCGAGATGGTCCTTGCGCTCTGTCAGGATTATCGGCGACCGCTTCGCCTCTAGGGCACGCAGCACGTCATCGAAGATAAGATCGTTTCGGGCCTCGTCCTGCGCCAGCGCCGCATAAACCGCGGGCATCGGCGGTCGGTCCATGATGGCGAGCGTCTGCGGCAGCCGGAAGGCCGTGCGCCGTTGCCGTGTGCGATGGGCGATCCCGCGGCGGGCAGCCTGGGTTCGCGCATCCACCCGATAGCGGATCGGGCCGCACTGCATGAAGATGATCGGCTGATGCCCATCCTTGCGCGCAACCGTGGCGGAGAGGCCGAGCACGAACCTGGCCTTGGCGCGCCGGGCTACAAGTTCGAAGCTCGCTGCGGACAGGTGATGGCATTCATCGACGATGAGGTGACCATAGTCGCCAACCAGATCCGAGACCTCGCCGCGCCTTACGAGGCTCTGTATCAGCGCCACGTCGATCACGCCTGTAGGCTTCCGCTTGCCACCGCCGATTGTGCCGATCAGCTTCGGATCGATATCAAGGAACGTTCGCAACCGTTCGACCCATTGGCTGAGCAACTCCTTGCGATGGACGAGCACGAGTGCATTGACCTGCCGTTTTGCGATGAGGTGTGCGGCTACCACCGTCTTGCCGAACGCCGTTGTCGCGGCCAGCACCCCGTCATCATGCGGATCGAGCGCGTCGACCGCCTTTTGCTGGGGTTCTTCGAGATCACCCTGGAACGACAGACCGTCCGGGAGCGGAGTCCCTGCCATTCGCTGGTCGTCGATCCTGACAGTGCTTCCGTGAGCAGCTATAAGCGCGACCAGTTCGTCAAGGCATCCTCGCGGCACCCCGATATGTTTCTGGTGAAGCTCCGCGCAGGAGATGATCCTCGGCTTGCCGAACGTCGGCAGGCGCATGGCCTGCGCCCGATAGAACTCAGGATTCTGGAACGCCGCGAGCCTGACGATTTGCGCGGTTAGCGCCGCCGGCAACCCAATCCGGTCGATGTAGACCTGATCGCCCAGCACGATATCGAGTGTTCCAGACAGCGGTTCGGCCACAGGCAACAAGGGCGGCCGCCGTGACGGTGTCATCCGCCAGGGCTCGGCGGCATGCTCGTCCTCCACCGGTATCCGAACACCCAGCACCCGCCCGCGCATTTCCGCGTCGGCCACCATGCGCGCGGCGTCGTGCCCATCCAGCTGCGACAGCGAAGACAGGAACGCCCATTGATCGGGATAGGGGCGCAACTGCTCATCCACGAACAGGCTGTTTCCCCGCCTGCGGGCGTGCCCCTGCAGCGGCAGCGCGATCAGATTGCCGAACCCGCCGAGCGGCATGGTGTCTTGGCTCGGGAAGAAGCGATCATAGGAGCCGAACCCGATCTCCGGACGCCGCTCCATCGTGTCGGTCAATAGCGATGCGCCCAGCGCGCGGGCGGTTCGTGCTGGCACGGCGTCGGCGAAGAAGATCCAGACATGGCCGCCATTGCCGGATCGGGATCGCTCGAGCGCGGCGGGCACCCCTCGCAGGCGGCAGGTTTCCATCATGGCGAGCGCGTCTTCGGCCCAGTTCGCCTTGTCAAAGTCGGCCGCGAGGAATCGGCAGCTCTCGTCCGCAAGCAGCGGGTAAACGCCCGCCACAAAGTCGCCGGCATCCGATCGCGATAACGCCCGCCCACGCAGATGTTTGTCGATCACCTCGTCCGTCACGGGCAGGAACGCCTGGTGTGCGCACTGGCCGCATTTGACCTGCGGCTTGTCGCAGAGTCCGCGTTTCCACTCATTGCCGCAGGCGGGTGCATAGCCACCGCGCCCGGTCTTGCGATTGTCCCAGCGCAGTGGGAAGACATCCTCGCGACCGGCGAACAACCTGCGGAACAACGCAACCTTCTTATCTGTCGGCGATGTCGCGGTCACCGGAGCGTCGGAGAATAGGGAGATCGCGTCAGCTTTTCGGTGCTCGGTCGATTTTTGCGTCGCGACGGCGTCCAGCGCTGCGATCACCGCTGCCCGCTCGTCATCCAGCGCCTTGAGCCGGGCCCGCAGCCGCGCCACCTCATCCGTGCCGGCAGATCCGTTCACATTGCTGCAGTCGTTTCGGGCAACCGATCACGATAGACCCCACGGATCACTTTTTCGGCGCTCTCGCGGTCATAGAAGGGCTGCAGCTTTCGGCTTCCAGCGATCGCCGGCACTAGGCCGGCATTTCGCAGATGGTGATGAACCCTGACGGCATGGGTAGCTTTCCTGGGGATACGCGCTAACTCGGCAGCGCTGACGAAGCGCGCGCCGAACGCTTCGACCTCTGCTCGCCGCAAGGCGGGCATGATCCTGAGCGGCGTCTGTTTCCTGTCGATTGTCAGCCATCCCATTTGCTTGAGCCTTGCAACCGTTGGGATGGTCACGGCGAGGTGCCGCGCAGCTTGCGCCATGAGCATAAACATCGGATCGTCCTCATATTCGAGGCCGGCGATCACCGCGTCGGTATCGACCAGTATCTGCGCAATGCCCCGTTCACAGCGCAAGCGGCCCGTAGCTTTGATCTGGCCACACAGCAGCCCGCCGATAATTGTCTCCGAGGACCGATAACAGATGCGCACGGCCCGCAGGATCGTCTCGCTGCCTGGCGGCGGCGCTGTGACGAAGGGCGCATCGCCGTGCAAAGCAGTAAGGAAGCGGTCGAGATCTGCCAGACGATACTGCGCCGGGATCGACGCTCCACCAAGCGGGAAGGCGCGGGGAAGATAGTGTCGCGCTATGAGCGCCTTGAATAGCCCGAGACCGACGCCAAGATAACGCCGTGCGTCCTCGGGAGAACAGGATTCGCGGAAGAAGGCCGTCAACGGCCCCTCGAGGGATTTCGGCACGACCATACCCCGGGCGTTGCTGGGCAGCGAGTCGATCAGCCTCAATGCCGCAGCTACGGTCGCGATACGTTCAGCGGATACGCCGCAGAGCTTCGCCAGACCGCCTAGCGTGGTGAGATCGCCTTCTGTTGCGGGTTGGCGGAACAACATCGTGCCTGCTGTTATCGGCACATTCTTCACCACATGATTCTTGAGGGTCTCCCGGATTGGGTCGAGAGCCGGATTGGTGGACAGACCGAGCCAGTATTGCAGACGCCCATAGACACCCACGGGCGTCAGACGCTTGAGCGGACATGCTGCCAGCATCCCGTCCAGCATCTTTTCGAACTGGTCGGGGAAGTCCTCGCAGACCGCAAAGCCCGCCGTCATGGTGCGGGCACGCTCCGCAGGCTCCTGCCGGCGCCAGCTGACGATTAATCTGCCCCAGCGTGCGACCGAGCCCACCCATTGCATGATCTCGGCGGCGTCCGCGAACGCCAGGCTGTCGAGGAATGCGTGGGAGATGCGGGGGCCATCACCAAGCCTGCCGACAAGATAGGCATCGCCGATCCTGCCGTCCGACGTGATCGCTTCAGTACATTCCTGCGTCAGATCGTGCCCACACGTGCAACGCGCTGGTGACAGGTTCGAACGGCGGAACGCGTGCCGACAGGCAGGACATATCGCCAGCAGTGCTCGACCATGATGAGGACAACTCGATACCTTCGCCAGATCCCACCAGGAGCGCCGCCACGGCCGACAGGCGACCGGCCCGTGACCCTGCTCGATATCCGATCGCATGCAGTCCGGGCAGATACGGGCGAAGTGACAACTATAACTGATATTGCCGCTGCGGCTCACAAGCTCACCTACAAGGGCGCTCCCACCCTCGGTCTGCATTATCGAGTTACGAAGCAATGTTTCGAGCGGGACGCCGCTGAGCCGCGCGATATCGTGAAAGCGTCGCCCACGCTCCATATCCCGAACGAAGTCGGTCCGATCGACCAGCGGCACTTGACGCGCAAATTCCAGCCGGGTTTCACAGCCATGCCGCAAGGCAAGGCGGTTGAACAGTGCCCAGCCTGGCTCGAACGCTGCCGGCCGCACCCGCAACGCAAGTCGAGTTGCCGATGCTGTCATAATCCCTCGCGCACGAAGGGCCGCAGGGGTTGCGCGCCCCTTCCGCGCAGCTTTGTGACGCGGCTCATGTTTTTGGGCGACGGAGGCACAGAGTCGCGCAGCCAGATTTCGCGCAGGCGTTCGGCCGAACACAGGAAGGGGTTGTCATAGCGGGCCGGGCCGCCGCTCGGAACTGACGGTTCATCCTCAAGGATCGCATCGAAGTCGAGCATATCCCTGACGTCGGGCTCATAAATCGGATGCCAGCCCGCGTGAACCTCTCCCAACAGGTTCAGATCGATCGACCGCTGGCCGATCGCCAGTGCCACGCTCAGGGCCTCGCTCAGATATTTGGAGACGATCCCGATCTCGCCGCCCGTTGCAACATAGATGCGTTTCGCCATCTCGTGCTTCGCGAGGCCGGACGCATCCGGCAACCCCATCATCTTTTCCATGACGCCGAGCACGCCAGAGAACATCGTGCGACCGCTCCGGGTCGCCCAGTCATAGGGCTTGAGGATGATCGTCGGTTGCAACCGACGGCGCAGTTGCATCGTCTTCTCGCCCGGGACGGAGATGTCGAGCAGCCGGGGAAGACCCGCGATCACGATCTGGACTTTCACACGGTTGAGCAAAGACTTGATGAACTCGGTCACTTCCGCCGTCATGTCGGGATTATTCTCGTTCACCATGTGATGCCCTTCATCGATGAAGATCATCTCGGTGCCCGTCTCCTCGGCATAGAAGGCGATCTTCTCGATCACCTCGCTGGTGTTCCAATGGTCCCGCGCACGATAGCCATAGGCGCCGAGGATCGCCCCCACCAGCGCCCGTCGCGTCGTCCGTTCCGGTGCTTCGACGTAAACGATGCGGCGGACATCGGCATCCTCAGTCGCGCTGTCGGGATAGTCGGCCATATAGTCCTCGAGCGCCGTCGTCTTGCCGGACCCAGCAGAGCCGATGATGAGCAGGGCCCGGGCCTTGAAGCGTCGGCTGTCCTCGCGCGGGCGGTATCGGCCATGTAGCTCGCGGATCGCTGCCTTCGCTTCCGTGTGGCGCGAATGTGGGATCACCGTGGTCTCGAACGCAAGCACGGCGTCGGGTGCCGCTGGCCGTGCCGATAACTTCGCGGCACGAAGATGTGTCATCGCTTCGGGTCCGACCATTGTGCAACCAGAGCCTCGATGTCCGCGTCGAGATCTACGATGGGCGGCGATGGCGCCGGTATCTGCTTCGCCACAGGTGGTGCGGTCTCTACCGCCGGTCCCTGCGTTCGTATTTCAGGCGGTCGTTTCTGGCCTTCGATCGGCGTGAAGTAGCGACCGTCGGTCTCGTACCGCGCCGCCCGCGTCTTGCTGCGGACTTTGCTCGCCTTGCTTTGCAGCTCTTCCGCCGTCTGTTCGGCAAGACCGCGCGCCGCTTCGAGATCGGCGACCGTCACCGGCGCATTTTTCGGCAGGCTTCGCTTTGCTATCGAACGATGGATCTTGTGCTGATATTTGGAGACGCCCCGCGATATGCTCTGGTCGACACACGGGATCATCAGCCATTCGCCGCGCTCGTCGTCGAGCAGCCAGACCTCACCCAGATCATAGGGATCGTAGCGTAACTCCCAGTCCTTCTCCAACCCGCCGCGGCGCGCCAGCAGGGGTTCGAGCTTTTCCCGATCAGCATAGAGCAGTCCCTCATATTGGATGCCGATGTTGGAGATGCGCCGGAAGAAGGTCTCTCCGGTCAGCCGCACAATATGGTCGAAGTCGGGAACCGGGCGCACCGGGTAAAGCGCGCTGAGTTCTCGCCAGCGCTCATAGGGCGTGCATTTCAACGTATCGTGGACGTTGTGATGATAGTCATCGACGATCCACTTGAGGATACGACTACGCATATCCTCGAGCGACAGTCTCGCCCGCGCCACCGGATCATAGAGATCCATGGTCCGCGACAATGTCGTCCCTTCCTCATGGCTGAACACCTGCACGCCGATGGTCTGGAACACGCGCTCGACCGCGCCCTTCAACCATGGCATTTTCACCGGCAGATTGACGATGCCGATATCGAGCATCCTGGCGGCCGACTGCAGCGATTGCGACCGGAACTCCTTGCCGTTGTCGCAGATCAGCCATTCGGGCACGCCGTGGCACGGCCAGTCATGCTCAATATGGGCGAGCCCGGAGAGATCCTTCTTCCATAAGGAATGCGCAAGCGCTCTCTGAAGTGAGGCATAGGACGGCGCCTCGAAGCTCAGATGCACCCCTACGATCATGCGGGTGGCGCGATCGAGAAGCGCGGTTAGCCAGGGCCGCCCCAAGGCGCGGCCGCTCTCCGGATGCACCACCACCAGATCGATCAGACAATGATCCACCTCCACTTCTTCGAGCGGCCGTTCGGGCGGGCTCCGCCGCTCGAAGATGCCGAACTTCAGCCAAGCGGCGCGCCGGCCGAAGCGACGCTCATATTCCTGCCGCTCGGTATAATTGTCGCGGATAAACACCCGGAAGGTGCGGTCGCTGACCGCAGGAACATCTTGTTCGCGGCACAGATCGACATAGCGGCGATAGGCATAGTTCTTCCGCCGCCGCGGCATGCCCAGATACCAGACTTCCACGGCCTGCCGCATGAGCGTGTAGGTATCGGGGTGATCGCCGTCCTCGCGCGCATAGCGGGGTTGGCGTGCCCCGCGTCGATGATAATGCGGAATCAGGAGCCGGACATCCCGGCCGTGCCGGCTCCATACGCTATACCACGCCCGCACTGTATAGGGATTGGGCCGGGTCGCTGCCTTGGTGCGGCGCGGCACGCCGTTCCCTTTTCGCCGCTCCGCGGCCATCCGGGCCGCAAGCGCGGCATCCTCGCGTTCCCATTGTTCATGATGCGCGTCGAACACGGCCTCAGCGGCAGCGGCATAGGCGCCCATGAGTGTCGGATGCTCGCCGCGGATGGCGTCGACCATGCGTACATAGGTGTCCCTGCGCTCGGCCTCGCGGCGGATTTCTTCGGGCCAGAACTCCCAGGTTTTTTCGAGCGTCTCGGCGATCGCCTTGGGCAGACCGT
>JAPJRE010000397.1 GCA_030824725.1 Sphingomonas sp. | reverse complement strand
CGGTGGCCACCCTCTCAGGGAAACCTTCCTACACCACCCCCCGGGACACGACCCGTGCCGATACGCAGGCACCCCAAGATTGCGGTTTGCTCCTCGCACGCAAGCTACTGGCGCCCAGCTACCTTCCGGTACCCAGGCGCCGCCGGTAACCTTGATCGTTTGAAGCGATTCGAATTTATGCGTCACGCCGCTGTCGGCGAATCTGCAGCCAGGAATAGGGTGAACATATGCTGCGTCAGGGCAGCAGCCCCACACTCGAACGCGATGGTGGCCCAATCATCCCAGCGATGAACATGCTTCGCAAGCCAGACGAACAAGGCATCCCTGGGCCCCGCTCCGGTAAACGATGCCGACCAAATGATCCGACGCGTCGGCATGCGGCCGGTCGATTCGAAGCCGGTAAGGGTCACGAGATAGTCCTCGTTTATCACCTCTCGGGCAAAAACGTTGCGCCTAAGGCTGACACTACGCTCAAATTCATTGAGCGCCGCCGTCATTGCCTCCGGCGCGTCGACCGTCGTGGACGCTTGGATAAGTTCAGCGATTTCCGAAAACGGGAGATCGACCCAATCGGGATCCCGAGTGGCCTGTAGCATCAGGAGAACAGAGAACCCTTCTTCTGTCAGCGAAGCTTCCGTTGGCGCGGTACCATCAACCGTGCTCGTGAGGCCGATGGAGGCAAGCCAGCAACAGTAAAATCGCCAAGACACGAAGTCTCCAGCAAACAGGTCGCAACCGGCTTCGGTCCAACTGCTCGCCTCGCAGTCTAGGTGCAGCAGCACGCGGAGCAGCAGCTCGAGCTGCTCGGGTGCAAACCGTGAAGAAGGAAAGTTCAAGCGGCCGACCCAGAAGGCCTGCCTGACGCTTTTCCATTGGCGACCATCCCGGTCCTCAAATGCCGAATCAGTCGCCCGCAGCCACCATCCCCAAGGCAGATTCTGCCGATCCCGTCTGGAATTCAGCATTATGAATCTCCCAAAGCCGGATTTAGCCCGATCGGTGGGGGCGGAGGCCCGGTTCGCTGCGGCAGAGGCGCCCCGTCTGCGATGGCCTTCAACTGGGCAGCAAGATGCTGGATCTCGCGCAAAACATAGGCATCGTCCCGGTATTCGGCTCTGGTTTCCTCTTTGAGGAACGGCCGGCGGCAACGCTGGTCGTTGGGAGTGATGTCGTAGATTTGGTTACAGGCAAAGCCGAACCACCACGCATGAGCATCCTGAACGCGATACGAGGTCGCGTGGCGGGTTTTGGCATATTCAGCCGCGCGCGGCGCATGACAGATCCGTCGGGCCTCGCGGGCAAGTGGGCGTCTGGCTGGCGTCGGTCCTTCATCGCAGGTTGCCGAGTAGCAAAGGCCGCCATGCGTCGAGATGCCCAATGACGCCGGAATGGCCCGGTGATCGAAGCCATGAAGCGGGTGTGTCGTGGGAATCCCCACATAACCGCCGAGGTGTCCGCCGTGCGTGTCGCGCAGCATGATGCAGTCGAAACCGGTCGTGGGATCGCGCCAGGCCAATTTATCCGCTTCGCCAAGCCAAGGGCCGTCGGCCTGTGGAGGGCTGCCCTCAACGAAGTAGATGTCCGCATTTTCTATGTGCGCGCTATCCGCGCGGTACGTAGCAGCCGAAACTAGGGTCACGGGGCCTTCAAAAACTACCTCTGTCTCTGGCCTCGTCGAAATTTTGGCGTTCGCAACAGCGCCCGCGGTTTTCGGAGCAGGCAAACCTTTGGTGGACGGATTCCCCTTCAACGCGGGCAGATTGCGCGCAGGATTCTTCTTCATCGTTATCTCCAGGATCAAGGTGCGGGCGGTCAACGGAAGCGGGTATTTGCAGTCACCCGCTCGAGGTCGGGCCCGAGCGCTGCGGGACGAGCCGCTGCGGGATAGACATTCGAGGCAAGCCAGCTTCGCTCTGCTGGCAGATCTTCATCCGAAACTTCTCGCCACCAGACCTTCGCTTCTGCTGCCCACCGGTATCCCCGCGTGCGCAAAAGGTCCTTCGAGTCGAAGTGGGCACCACGGGCCCGAACGATCCAACCGGGTTTCGAACCCGTCGAAATCAGTTCGGCAAGGGCCGTACGACCATCGCGATCCCGATGCCTTAGCAACTGGATGAGTGCATCGACGTCGGCCGACGCTCTATGGCCGCAGTGGTAGAAGCCATTCTGCACCAGCAGATAGCCCAATACGCGCCCATCGAAGCCCCGGCTTCGCCAGTCGACCTGCGACATCGAACACACCCAGGCCAGGTCTTGTACTTGGTCCAGGCGGGCTTCGACCCAGGGACGATCGAATGCACTGTTATGGGCAACGACGAAACTGGCCGAGTTCAGCAAGCGGGTAGCAGCGTCGACGTCGATTTCCTGGCCGGCGAGGTCGGCATCGGTGAGCCCGGTTAGTGCCGAAACCTCTGGTGATAGCGGCTCGCCAGGATCTTCGCGCCACTCGTACGCTCGATCGATATGCGTAATCACGCCACGCCGGTCGTAGCGAAACCTCCTCAGCGCGAGTTCGATTACCCTCCCCGAGCGCCAATCGAGCCCCGTCGTTTCAGTGTCGACAGCGACACCGATATATGGGCCCCGTTCCGCGCCTTCTCCTGTTGCCCCCTCCGGTAACTGGAGCGGGTGCAGGATGCGCACGACTTCAGCGCCGGCGTCGCATTCGCGACCGGCTGCCGTGATAGCAGTCATGACGATTGTCTCCGCGATGTAGTGACTGATTGAGGCCGCGCAGCATCCACGTCCGCGGCTCGACGATCCAAGCACCCCTTCAGGGGCGCGGTCTGATCAGGCCTGAATGCACTGCTGAATATCGACCGCAAAGGTACGAGCCGCAGGCGACGACGCCTCATCGCCCATTCGAGCGATCACCTCCGCCGTGGCGCGAGGAACCAGGGAAATGACGAGGGGTGAGGATGGATGAAGACCTAGGCGGATGTCAGCGACATCCGCGAGATCGGGTCCGAAGCGCCCAACGAGGCGGGCATGGACCTCGTGTACGTTGCGCGCGAGCGAAGCATGGAAGGCTTGCAACATGACATTGTTGCGCGTGTCCACGATCGTCGCCGTATACAGCCTCAGACGGGCGTTCGATCCCGTGCTTCGTGGTTTCGGACGATGCTCTCCTCGAGATCGCCCCTCATAGTAGTGAGTGTACGGCGGCACATCACCCTCGTCGTCATCGGCCATCAGGATATCGAGAGACGCTCTGTCGACGTCGAGGCCGAGGCCGATACCGTGCAGAACCACGCCACGAATACATGCGTCCCGATGCAGGCACGCATCGAGTGCAGCCGCCCCATCGAATACCTCGCGTGGAGCAAACATCCACGCCATCGGGTCGTACGGCACCGCATCGCGCTGGAAACGTGCTGCAGTTTCAGCCGCCACATAAGCTACTCGGCCAATAGCGCGCCGTGTTGTGACGACAATCTCATCGTCCGGCCGATCCTCGGTCAATGGGTCGAGAATGCAAATATCGGGTGATATTGCCTCGTCTTGTGATGAACTGGTCGAAACGTCCTCGCTGAACATCGTGGCCACAATTCGCTCCCAAGTCGCCTGTTCGCTGTGTCCTGAGTGGCGACTGCCTCCGGACAACCCCGAT
>JAPJRE010000396.1 GCA_030824725.1 Sphingomonas sp. | reverse complement strand
AGGAGTGAATCAGACCGTCAACGCGACTTCAAGGGCGGGTTTTTCAACACAATCCCATGAATGCGGACAATCGGGGCACGTTCACCGCTCGCTGGGTGCGATCGGGCATGAACTGCTGCACGGGGTCGCGCATTTCGAAGGCAAGATGTGGCGTACCCTGCCGCTGCTCGCCTGGCGGCCGGGCGACCTGACCCGCCGCTACATCGCCGGCGAGCGCGCGCGCTTCGTGTCGCCGATGGCGATGTTCCTGTTCTCGATCTTCACGATGTTCGCGATTTTCCAGATCCTCGGTATCTCGACGCCCACCGATCTGGACAGCAACAGCGTGAAGCCGACGGTCGCGCTCCAGCAGTCGATCACCAAGGCGGAAGCCACCCGCGCCAAGAAAGCGACGAAGCTCGCCAAGCTGGACGCCAACGATCCGGATCGCGCCGAGCTGACGGCCGATATCGCCGAGGCGGACCGCGATATCGCCGGGTACAAGGCCGCCCTCATCCAGATCCCGAAGGTGACCCGCGACGACGGCGACGAGATGCAGGATGTACACACCGGCTGGTACACACTCGATCACGGAATCGAGAAGTGGAAGAAGAACCCGGCGCTGATGCTCTACAAGCTGCAGTCGAGCATCTACAAATTCTCGTGGCTGCTGATCCCGCTGTCGCTGCCCTTCGTGTGGCTGCTGTTCTTCTGGAAGCGGCAGTACAAGCTCTATGATCACGCGGTGTTCGTCACCTATTCGATCGCGGCGATGTCGCTGCTGTTCATCGTCATCACGCTGCTGAGCGCGGTGCACGTGTCCGGCAATGTGCTGGGCACGATGGCGATGGTGGTACCGCCGGTGCATATGTGCCGGCAACTCAAGCAGGCCTATCAGCTGCGCTGGTGGTCGGCGATCCTGCGCACCGGTGTGCTTTTGTGGTTCATCACGATCATCGCCTCGCTGTTCCTGGTGATCCTGGCGCTGCTCGGCATCATGGGCTGAACCGGCCGATCACGGGAAGCCGTGCATCTGCCGGCCCATCGGCATCATGTTGTGATCGAGGTGCCCGAGGATCCACACCGATCCGCCGATGAGCAGCAAAACCACCAGCGTGCCGAAGGCGAGCGCCAGCACATTGTTGGTGTTGTCCGGCCCGGTGGTGACGTGGAGGAAGAAGACGAGGTGGATGCCCATCTGCGCGATGGCGAGCACCACCAGCGCCATCGGCACTGCAGGCCTCCAGACCAAGGGCAGGTTGACCATCGCGAAGGCCGCCGCCGTCAGCAGCGCGGCGAGGCCCAGCCCGACCACATAGCCGCTGATGCCGCCGGCAAATTCCTCGCCCTCGGCGGCTTCGTCGCCGGGGGCGGTATCGCCGGTATCGGTCTCGCGCTCACTCATGGCGCCACTCCCATCAGATAGACCCCATTAGATAGACCATCGTGAAGATGCCGACCCAGACGATGTCGAGCGCGTGCCAGAACAGGTTGAAGCACATCAGCCGCCGCAGCACCTGCGGCCGGAAGCCCTTCACCCAAAGCTGCGCCATCATCGTGCCGAGCCACAGCAGCCCCACCGCGATGTGCAGCCCGTGCAAGCCCACCAGCCCATAGAAGGCCGAGAGGAAGGCGCTGCGCTTGGGCCCGGCGCCCTTGCCGATCATCTCGGCGAACTCGCTCAGCTCCAGCCCCAGGAACACCGCGCCGAGCAGGCCGGTGGCCAGCAGCCAGAACTGCGCGGGCACCAGCTTCCGCTTCTCCGCGGCGACGCCCGCCAGCCCGCAGGTGAAGCTGGAGAGGAGCAGCGCCGCGGTCTCCATCGCCACGCGTCCCTGGCCGAACAGCTCGTGCGGGGTCGGGCCGCCGGCGGTCTGCTTGGCGAGCACCGCATAGGCGGCGAAGAAGCCGGAGAAGAGGATGATGTCGCTGAGCAGGTAGATCCAGAAGCCATAGCCCACCGTGGTGCGCTTGCTCGCCGGGCCGCCCTCGCCGCGGCCGGTGTTGCCGTCCCCGCCTCCGCCGCGCCCCATGCGATAGGGATCTTGCGCCTGCGCCGTCATGCCGGCTGCTCCCGGTTCTCCTCGAGCCACTTCCGGCGCGCGGCACGGCGGGCGCGGTCGATCCGCGCGACTTCCTCGGCGGGGATCTCCTTCTCCTCCTCGTCGCGCCAGGCGAAGACCACGAAAGTGGCATAGGCGCCGACAAAGCCCAGCGCCGCCAGCCACCAGATGCTCCAGATCATCGCGAAGCCGATCAGCGTGGCGAAGAAGGCGGTGACGACGCCGGTGGCGCTGTTGCGCGGCATCTCGATCGCTTCGTATTCGGGTTCGTCGGCAAGCCCCTGGCTCTCGATCGCCTGGCGCTTGATCGTCCAGTAAGGCTCCTCGCCATGCACCTTGGGCAGCACCGCGAAGTTGAACGCCGGCGGCGGCGACGACGTCGCCCATTCGAGCGAGCGGCCGTCCCAAGGGTCGCCGGTCTCGTCGCGTAAACGATCGCGATTGCGGATGCTGACGACGATCTGGAGGATCTGCGAGGCGACGCCGAGGATCATCACGCCAACGCCCGCCACCGAGACGTAGAGCCAGGGCGCCCATTCGGTGAAGTCGATATGCTGCAGCCGCCGGGTCATCCCCTCCAGCCCGAGCACATAGAGTGCGCCGAACACGATCAGGAAGCCGGCAAGGGTCAGCCAGAACGCCATCTTCCCCCAATACTCGTCGAGCCGGAAGCCGAACGCCTTGGGGAACCAGTAGGTGATCCCGGCAAAGGCGCCGAAGATCACGCCCGAGTTGATCACGTTGTGGAAGTGGGCGACCAGGAACATCGAATTGTGCAGCATGAAGTCGGCCGGCGGCACCGCCAGCAGCACCCCGGTCATGCCGCCGATGACGAAGGTCATCATGAAGGCGAGCGACCACAGCATCGGCGTGGGGAAGCGCAGGCGGCCGCCGTACATGGTGAACAGCCAGTTGTAGATCTTCACGCCGGTGCCGACCGCGATGACGCTGGTGGCAATGCCAAAGGCGGCGTTGACGTCCGCGCCTGCCCCCATGGTGAAGAAATGGTGCAGCCACACCGTGAACGACACGACCACAATGAATAGTGTCGCCGCGACCATCGAGCGGTAGCCGAACAGCGGCTTGGAAGAGAAGGTGGAGAAGATTTCCGAGAAGATGCCGAACGCCGGCAGGATGAGGATGTAGACCTCCGGATGCCCCCAGGCCCAGATGAGGTTCACGAACATCATCATGTTGCCGCCAGCTTCGTTGGTGAAGAAGTGGAAGCCGAGATACCGGTCGAGCGTCAGCATCGCGAGCGTGGCGGTGAGGATCGGGAAGGCCGCCACGATCAGCATGTTGGCGCCGAGCGCCGTCCAGCAGAACATCGGCATCCGCAGATAGCCCATGCCGGGCGCGCGCAGCTTGAGGATCGTCGTCACCAGGTTGATGCCGGACATCAGCGTGCCGACGCCCGAGATCTGGATCGCCCAGACATAATAGTCGACGCCGACGCCGGGCGAGTAGGTCGTCTCGCTCAAGGGCGCATAGGGCAGCCAGCCGGTCCGCGCGAACTCGCCGATGACGAGGCTCATGTTCACCAGCAGCGCGCCCGAGGCGGTGAGCCAGAAGCTGGTCGAGTTGAGCGT
>JAPJRE010000395.1 GCA_030824725.1 Sphingomonas sp. | reverse complement strand
ATCTTGAGCATCGTCGCGGATGATAGGCGGGGCGTCCGGTCTCGGCCGGCGTCATGCCCGCAAACTCCAGCGCCTTCAGATCCAGTGCATCGATGAACGCCTCGACCGCGCGAACCGGGTTGTCTGTCGACACGTAATCATCGAGCGATGCTGGCAGCAGATAGTCCTGCCGGCGGTCTTCACCCTGGACGAAACGGCCCATCCCAAAGCCTCCCGAAACGCGAGAGAACCATACCAGATTCCAACGTTTTTACACAGCCTCGGGACTTACCGGCCATCCAGCCCGACGACCATCGCGGCAGGTTTCACCCCAAAAACGACGCCCGATGCTTGCTTCGCTCCGCACGACTCGTGCATGCGAGCAGGCTGTCAGCTGCCGGGCAGCTTCCCGTATGAAAATCGGCATCGCCGACATTCATGCACTGCGGGCAGTCGCGTGCCAAAACTGCCTGTCGGCACGCGAAACCGGCAATTCTTATTTGGCCTGAACGTTCGGATATTTGATGCCGAGCTGGTCGAGATAGGTCGGGTACTTCTTCGGATCATAGTAGAACGGTTTCATCTTCGGTCGCAGGCGCTCCATCAGTTCCTGGTTGAGGTGGATCGCCGGCTGATCGGTGGGCGCGACCACCGGATCATATTTCTGGTCCTTGAGCTGCACGTCGCGAAAATAGGCCTTGGCGTCGGCGAGCAGCTTGGGATCGGTCATCAGGTCGAGCACGGTCAGCGATACCGCCTTGGCGCCGGCGACCGCACCCTTGTGCGCGATCGGCGTCGCCATCGCGATCGCCGACAGGACGTTGTGGCCGATCATGCTGGGAATGTTCGACGGGAAGCGGATGGTGATCGTCGGCACGGTCCACATGATGTCGCCGATATCGTCCGACCCGCCGCCCAGCGAGCGCTCCCGGGTCTCCGGCGTGGAGAGCGGGCCGATCTCGGTCGGCAGCGGCTTCACCGTGCGCCCGTTCGCCTGCTGCACGGCCTTGGCGAAGGCCTGGTCGTCGGCGGTCCAGGCCGGCATGCCGATCGCCTTGATATTGGCATAGGCCGCCTCGGCCATCGGCTTGTTGGCGAAATTGGGCGCGGCATAGCCGAGCAGATGGCGTTCGACGGTGGTGCCGGTGGCCTTGGCCGCGGCTTCGGAGATCTCGTTGCCGAGATTGTACAGGTTGCGGACGCTGTCGAAATTCTGCTCGCGGAAATAATACCAGACCGAGGCGAGATCGGGGACGATGTTCGGCTGCCCGCCGCCATTGGTGATCACGTAGTGCGAACGCTGGGTGACCGGCAGATGCTCGCGGCGGAAGTTCCATGCCGTGTCCATGATCTCGACGCCGTCGAGCGCGCTGCGCCCCTCCCAGGGCATGCCGGCGGCGTGGGCGGTCTTGCCGTGGAAGGTATATTCCACCGAGACCAGCGCGTTGTTGCCGAGATTGCCGTACGCCGTGCCGAAATCGCTGCTGACATGGGTGAAGATCGTCGCGTCGACATCCTTGAACAGCCCGGCCTTGACGTAGAAGGCCTTGGCGCCGAGCAGTTCCTCGGCGACGCCGGGCCACAGCATCAGCCGGCCGGGAATGTGGTTCTTCTCCATCACCGCCTTGGTGGCGATCGCCGCGGCGATGATCAGCGGCATGCCGGCATTATGCCCCTCGCCATGCCCCGGCGCGCCCGGCACCAGCGGCTTGAGCGTCGGCGAGCCCGGCACCTGCGACAGGCCGAGCAGGCAGTCGACGTCGCTGCCCAGCGCGATCAGCGGCCCGCCGCTGCCCCAGGTCGCGGTCCATGCCGTGGGCATGCCGGCGACGCCCTTGGTGATCGTGAAGCCGTTCTTGGCCAGGATGCCGGTCAGATACTCCATCGTCTGATATTCCTGGAAACCCGGCTCGGCGAAGCTGAACACCGAATCCACCATTTCCTGCACCAGCTTGGCATGGCCATCGATGTTGGCGACGGCATCGACCTTCATCTGGGCGAGCTTGGGATCGGCGGCGGCTGCCTGCGGGGTCGGCGGATCGGCAGGGCGCGGCGCGGCGACCGCGATCTGGGTGAGCGTGGTGCTCGCGATCAGCGCGGTCGCGAGGGTACGGGACAACAGGGTCATGGCCAGTCTCTCCTGGGGTAAGGAAGCGGGAGCCGGGCGCGCGCGATCGGCGACGCCCGGCGACGTCAGAAGTGAAAGCGCACGCCCAGCCGGTAGACCCGGCCGAGCACGTCGTAGAGGTTGCGGTTGGTCTGCGGATAGGCCGGCGTGTTGTTGCCGGTTGGCCCGTTGCCGACGAGCACCGGATCGGTATCGAACAGGTTGCGGATCGACAGGAAGCCCTGGAAGTTCACCCGCCCGACCGCGAACTCGCGATTGGCCTGCAGGTCGAAATAGATCGCGCCGGCGATGCGATTGGTGTTGACCGTTCGGTTGGCGACGGTCGAGACCGGGCAGTCGGTGGAGCAGACGACATAGCTGTTGTCGTACACCCCGCTGCTCACGCCGCGCCCCACGAGCTGGAAGGTCCAGCGATCCACGTCGTACCCCGCCGAGAAGCGATAGCTCCAGTCGGGCAGGCTGCCCGAATTCTGCCCCGCCGCCTCGGTCGGCACGTCGATGCCGTTGTTGGTGTAGAGGCTGAGGTTGCGCGTCACCAGCGCGCGCAGCGTCATCTTGCCGGCGCCGACCGGGCGGCGATAGCTGAGCTCGAAGTCGATGCCCTTGGAGAGGATCGAGACGAAGTTGGTCGGCTTCAGCTCGATATTGGTGATGGCGAGCCCCGCGCCGGTCGCACCGCGCCCGCCGGTGGTGGTGATTGCCGAACAGGCAGCGGCATTGGACTGCTCATAGCATTGCGTGACCAGCGTCTGCGCGGTGATCGTGTTGATCGCGCCGCCCAGCTTGATCCGGTAGAAGTCGACCGAGGCGGCCAGTCCCGGCACGAAGCTGGGGGTGAACACCGCGCCGACGCCCAGCGTCTTGGCGATTTCGGGCTTGAGCGCGGGATTGCCGATCGTCGCTTCGAGGAACTGGTCGGTACGCTGGGCGCCATTGGCCAGCGGCACGTTGACCGTGTTGGTCCGGCCGGTGGCGGCAGCGAACAGCTCGCCCAGATTGGGTGCGCGGATGTCGCGCGAATAGGTGGCGCGCAGCTTGATGTCCGGGATCGGCTGCCAGGTGGCCCCCGCCTTCCAGGTGGTGACGCTGCCCGAGGTCGAATAGTCGGTCACGCGCAGCGCGCCGTTGAAGTCGGCGCCCTTGAACAGCGGCACCAGCGTCTCGGCATAGGCTTCCTTCACCGTATAGTGGCCGAAGCTGGGCAGGTAATTGCCGTAGATCCAGGTCGGCGTGGACACGCCGTTGACGAGGCTCGGCTGGAACAGCGGGTCGACATAGCCCGACACCGCCTCGCGCCGCCATTCGCCGCCGAATGCCAGCGAGATCGGCCCCGCCCACAGATCGACGAGATTGTTGGTCGAGAAGTTGAGCGCCGCGACGTCCTGCTTGAGCGTCTGATAGCGGAGCGGCTGCTGGCCGCCGTAGAAGATATAGTCGAGCGCCGCCTGGCTGACGCCGCCGACGCCGATCCGGTTGATCGGCACGCAGCCATTGCTCGGGCTGGTCAGCGTCGAGCGGCAGACGATCGTGCCCGCGGCGATGCC
>JAPJRE010000394.1 GCA_030824725.1 Sphingomonas sp. | reverse complement strand
ATCCTCCAGCCGCACCCCGCAGCTGCCGGGGATGTAGATGCCAGGCTCTTTCGAGAAGCACATGCCCGGCGCCATCGTCGTCTTCTCGCCGCGGACGAGGTTGACCGGCTCGTGCCCGTCGAGCCCGATGCCGTGCCCGGTGCGGTGCGACAGGCCCGGCAGCTTATAGTCCGGCCCATAGCCGAGCGAGGCATAATAGCCGCGCACCGCGTCGTCGACACTGCCGGCCGGCGCACCGAGCTTCGCCGCGGCGAACGCCATTTGCTGGCCCTTCGCCACCGCGTCCCACACCTTGCGCTGCCCGACACTCGCGCTGCCATGGACGAAGGTGCGCGAGACGTCGGACTGGTAGCCCATCACGTTGCAGCCGCAGTCCATCAGCACGATCGCGCCGTCGCTTACCGGCGAGGGCGTCTTGGTCCCGTGCGGATAGGCGGCACCCTCGCCGACCAGCACCATGCTGAACTCGGGATCGCCGCCCAGCTTGCGCGTCGCCGCATCCATCAGCGCCGAGACGTCGCGCTGGCGCATGCCCTTCTCGACACGCGCATATACAAAGCGATAGGCGGCAATGGTGATATCGGTTGCGAGCTGCATCAGCGCCAGTTCGGCCGGGCTCTTGATCATCCGGCAGCCACGCACGACCGGGTTGGCCGAGGTAACCCGCAGTCCGTTCTTCTGCAGCCCATCGATCGCGAAGAAGCGCACCCTCTCCTCGATCCCGACCGGCAGCCCCGCCAGCTTGCGATCCTTGAGAAAGCCGGCGACGATCTTGAGCGGATCCTCGTCCTCCTGCCAGACGCGCACCTCGGCCGAAATCGCAAGCGTCTCGCGGGTGCGCGGTTCCTCGAAGAACGGCGTGACGATGCAGGGCTCGCCCTCGGCCGGCAGGATGGCGGCGGTGAGCCGCTCGCTGCGGCCCCAGCGGATTCCGGTGAAATAGACCAGGCTTGCACCGGGCTCGATCAGCACCGCCCCAATGCCGTTCGCCTTCATCAGCGCCTGTGCCTTGGAAAGCCGCGCGCGCCGCTCCTCGGGGCCAATCGGGCGGGCGTTGCCGGTCATGTGCTGCAGCTGGGCGAGGTCGGGCTCGGCCGCGCGGACGATGCCCGGGAGCCCCAGCAACGGCAACGTCGCCATGCCCCCGATCAGGTTCCGCCGCGTCGTTGCCCAAGCCGTCATCTCACGCCCTCGCTCTTGTATCGTCGCTCGCGTAGGACGAAGCGGGTCGGGACGGCAAGGATTTCGCGCCGGGATCGAGGATATGGGTATAAGACGCATCGTTGCCATCGTGCCGCTCTTGCTGCTGCTGGGGCCCATGCTCCCGCCGGCAGCGCCGCGGCCGCCGGTGGTGCCCGGCCCCGCCTGGTGCGACCCGCGATCTGCGACCGAATCCTCGCCCGATGCGCCTCCCCGGCCCCGCCGGACAGTGCCTCGGTGAGACCGGTCCTGCGCCCCCGGGCTTGACCCGGGCGCAACAATCCCCTTCCCTCCCGCGGCGATTCTACAGGGAGCATGTGTGGGTAAACGACTAACCTGGTTCATCCTGGCGGCGCTGCTGCTGGGCGGGCTGATCGGCTGGGGGCTCAACCTCGGCTATGGGGGTTCGGCAGCGGGCAAGGCGACGCTCGATTCGATCGCCTATGGCCTCGACATCCCCACCCAGATGTTCCTGCATCTCATCAAGATGATCATCGCGCCGCTGGTCGTCTCCACGCTGGTCGTCGGCATCGCGCATATGGGCGGCGGCGGCGCGATCGGGCGCGTGGGGTTGAAGGCGTTCTTCTGGTTCGTCTGCGCGAGCCTGGTGTCGCTCACGCTCGGGCTGCTGCTGGTCAACCTGCTCCAGCCGGGCACCGGCCTGCATCTGCCACTGCCGCCGGCCAATGCGTCGAGCGGAGTCGATCGCTCGTCCTTCGATGCGGCCAAGTTCTTCACTCATATCGTGCCGACCAGCGCGATCGAGGCGATGGCGAGCAACGACATCCTCCAGCTGGTGATCTTCTCGCTGTTCTTCGGCGTCGGCATGGCGGCGGTGGGTGACAAGGCCAAGCCGCTGCTGCGCGGGCTGGAGGCACTGGTCTCGGTGATGCTGACCGTCACCGGCTATGTGATGCTGTTCGCGCCGGTCGCGGTGTTCTGCGCCGTAGCGCGGACGCTCGCCACCAAGGGGCTGGGCGTGGTCGGCGACCTCGCCTTCTTCATGGGCAGCTTCTATATCGGCCTGGCGGCGCTGTGGGCGGTGCTGCTCGGTGCCTGCTTCCTGGTGATCGGGCCGCGCACCGGCCTGCTGTTCCGCTATCTGCGCGATCCGATCCTGCTCGGCTTCTCGACTGCGTCGTCGGAAGCGGCCTATCCGCGCACGCTCGATGCGCTGGACCGGTTCGGCGTGCCGCCGCGCATCGCCAGCTTCGTGCTGCCGCTCGGCTATTCGTTCAACCTCGACGGCTCGATGATGTACATGACCTTCGCGTCGATCTTCATCGCCCAGGCCTACGGCATCCATCTCGACTGGGCGACGATGATCCAGATGCTGCTGATCCTGATGGTCACCAGCAAGGGCATCGCCGGGGTGCCGCGCGCCAGCCTGGTGGTGATTACCGGCACACTCGCGCATTTCAACATTCCCGAAGCGGGCATATTGCTGATCCTCGCGGTCGACCATTTCCTCGACATGGGCCGCACGGCGACCAACGTCGTCGGCAATGCCGTGGCGGCTGCGGTCGTGGCGCGCTGGGAAGGCAAGCTCGACGAGCCCGACGAAGCCGAGCCGGCGGTGCGGCCGCTTCCCGCCGGTGGCCCGCACGATGTCGACAAGTTCGAGGATTATGCCGGGAGCTGAGCGCTCCCGGCCACATCACGCATAGGCATAGGGCCCGCCCGCCTTCAGCGCACGCTGATAGGCCGGGCGGGCATGGATCTTCTCCAGAAACGCCGCGATATTCGGGCGGCCGTGGAGGATGCCCGCGCGCTTGACCGCCGCCTCGATGGGAAAGCTCATCATCACGTCCGCTGCGGTGAAGGTCTCGCCCGCGAACCATAGGCGCTTCGCGAGTTCGCCTTCGACATAGTCGAAATGCACCTCTGCCATCGGCCGGAACTTCTTGAGGCCCATCTTGCCGAAGAAGGGCACCCGGGCGAGCACCAGCATCACCAGCAGCGGCGGCATCAGCGAGCCCTCGGCGTAGTGGAGAAAATGGCGGTAGCGGAGCGCATCCTCGCGGCTCGCGGGGGCGCCTAGCTTTCCGTCGGCCTTGTCGACCAGATATTGCAGGATCGCGCCGGTTTCGGCGACCACCGTGCCGCCGTCCTCGATCACCGGCGACTTGCCGAGCGGGTGGACTTGGCGGAGCTCGGGCGGGGCGAGCATCGTCGCCTTGTTCCGCTCGTAACGCTTCACTTCATACGGAAGCCCGAGTTCCTCGAGCAGCCAGAGGACGCGCTGCGAGCGGGAATTCTCGAGATGATGGACGATGATCGTCAAGTCGGCCCCTCCGGTCGGCGCGGCGTTCGCCGTCGCTTGCTGCACAGGCCTGCAGCTTGCGCGACGCCGGAGCGCCGCGCAAGCTGCAGGGATGCCGGTCAGGCGAGCGTGCGCACATTGGGCTCGCGGTCCCAAAAACAGTATCGTAAAAACAAAAGACGCGGCCCA
>JAPJRE010000393.1 GCA_030824725.1 Sphingomonas sp. | reverse complement strand
ATGCGGCATTGCTCGGGCGCCTTGTCGGGCCGCCAACGCAGCAGCTTGGTGCCGTGACGGAAGCGGTCGCCGGTCACCTGGTCGTACAACACTTCCAGCACCCGTTCGGACCGCAGCGGCACCCATTCGCTCTCGGTGCCGTTGTTCCACCGGCTGGGGCCGCCCGGCGCCTTGCCGGTAAAACCTGGCGGCCCAATCAGCGGTTCCAGCGTGCGCAGGAGCGCCTGGCGCTCGGCCGCAGCGATGCCGGAGGTGAAGCCGACATGGTGGAGCAGCCCGGCATCGTCGTAGAGACCGAGCAACAGCGAGGCGACGCCGTCGCCTTTCTTGGTGCGACGGAAGCCGCCGACGACGCAATCGGCGGTGCGGTGCTGCTTCACCTTCAGCATCGCGCGCTCGCCGGGCCGATAGGGTTCGTCCAGCCGCTTCGCGACCACCCCGTCGAGCGCGCCGCCGCCTTGCGCAAGCCAGGCACGGGCGGTGTCCAGATCCTGCGTTCGGTGCGACAGTAGCAGGGACGGCCCGCCGTGCTTCCGGTGAAAGGTCTCCAGCGCTGCGCGACGATCGCGCAGCGGCGCGTCGAGAAGCGGCTGCCCGTCGATGCCAAGGCAATCGAACAGCATCAGCTGCGCCGGCGTCTCCTGCGACAGCCGCCGGATCCGGCTCGGCGCCGGGTGGAGCCGGGCCTGGAGCGCATCGAACGAGAGCACGTCGTCGATCGGCAGGATCAGTTCGCCGTCTAGGATGAACTCGGGGAACTCGACGGCCGCAATCATGGTGACGACTTCCGGGAAGTACCGGCTGAGCGGCTTTCCCGACTTCGACCGGATCTCGACGAGATCGCCGCGGCGGAACACGAGCGCGCGGAAGCCGTCCCATTTGGGCTCGAACTGCCAGCCCGGCTCCTCGGGCAGCGTCGCGACCAGCTTGGCCTCCATCGGCGACAGGTCTGGCATGGCCATGATGCTCCATTGCGCAGTGGTGCGGAGACCGAACGCGCGGTATCCCACCCGGTTCACGGGAGCAGATCTCGGGAGCGTTCGTTCCGGAAGCCGATAAGGCAGGGGAAGTGAGGCGGGGATGAAGATCGCGACCTACAATGTGAACGGGGTGAACGGTCGCCTGCCGGTGCTGCTGCGATGGCTGGAGGAAGAGGCGCCCGACATCGTCTGCCTGCAGGAGTTGAAGGCACCGCAGGAGAAATTCCCCGAGGCCCCGATCCGCGACCTCGGCTATGACGCGCTCTGGCATGGCCAGAAAAGCTGGAACGGCGTCGCGCTGCTCAGCCGGGTAGGCGAGATCCACGAAACGCGGCGCGGACTGCCCGACGATCCCGACCCGTCGCAGAGCCGCTATATCGAGGCGGCGGTCAGCGGGATCCTGGTCGGCGGGCTGTATCTGCCCAACGGCAATCCCCGGCCGGGCCCAAAATTCGAGTACAAGCTCGCCTGGTTCGAGTGCCTGATAGCGCATGCCGAGACGCTGTTGGAAAGCGGGCTGCCGGTGGTGCTCGCCGGCGACTTCAACGTGATGCCGACCGAGCGGGACGTCTACAAGCCCGAGCGCTGGCGCGACGACGCGCTGTTCGCACCCGAGGTCCGCGCGCTCTATGTGCAGTTGCTCGAACAGGGATGGGCTGATTCCCTGCGCAGCCTCCATCCCGATGCCACGATCTACACCTTTTGGGATTATTTCCGAAACGCGTTCGCGCGCGACGCGGGGCTGCGCATTGACCAGCTGCTGCTGAGCCCGGTGCTGGCAGGCCGGCTGGTGGACGCGGGCGTGGACCGGCAGGTGCGCGGCTGGGCAAAGACCAGCGATCACGCACCCGCCTGGATCCGATTGCGCGACCACTGACCTTCGTCATTCGTCGCTCTCGGCCCTGTGCACCAACTCGTTGATGCTCGCTGCCAGCGTTTCCAGCTTGTACGGCTTGCGGAGGATCGGGAATTCGCGCTCGTCGCGCGGGATGAACTGCTTGCTGCTATAGCCGCTGGCCAGCAGCACCGGGAGGTTTGCGTATGTCTCTCGCACGGCGCTGGCGAGCTCCAGCCCGCTCATCCCCGGCATCACAATGTCCGAAAACACCAGGTCGACCGGGTTCTCCCGCAACAACTCGAGCGCTTCCTGGCCGCCAGCCGCTTCCAACACCGTGCAGCCGAGATCGTCGAGCAGCTGGTGCGCGAAATAGCGGACGTGCTCGCTGTCCTCCACCAGCAGGACTCGAAGCGCCGCAGGCAGCGAGATCTGCGTATCCGGCGCCGTTTCGCGCTGCAGCGGCTTGAACGTGCGCGGGATCCACAGCTCCACCCGGGTGCCCTTGCCCAGCTCGGAATCGATCCGCGCGGCGCCGCCCGACTGCACGGCATAGCCATGGATCTGCGACAGCCCCAGGCCCGTGCCCTTGCCGGTCGGCTTGGTGGTGAAGAAGGGCTCGAACACGCGCTTCAACGTCTCAGGCGGGATGCCTTCGCCGGTATCCTCCACCGACAGCAGGACACCGTCTCCCTCTGTGCGGCGCGCGTTGTGCGTAGCGATGGTGATCCGCCCGCCCTCCGGCATCGCGTCGCGCGCATTGAGCACGGCGTTGAGCAGCGCGGCTTCGAGCCCGGTGGGGTCGATCTCCACCGGCCACAGGGCAGGGGTCAGGTCGAGCCGCAGCTCATATTGGCTGCCGAGGGTCCGCTGGAGCATCTCGCTCAACGCATCCAGCCGGACGCTGAGATCGATCACTTCGGGCTCCAGCGGCTGGCGCCGGGCAAAGGCGAGCAGTTGCGAGGTGAGGCTGGTCGCACGCTCGGCGGTCTCCAGCATCACGTTCAGGTAGCGCGTGCGCTTCTCGCTGGGCATGTCGGGCTGTTTCAGCATGAAGTCCGCTGACCCGTGCATTACGGTCATCAGGTTGTTGAAGTCGTGGGCGATGCCGCCCGCCAGCTCGCCCAGCGCCTGGAGCTTCTGCGATTGCAGCAGCGCTTCCTGAGTGCGGCGAAGTTCCTCTTCCGCCTGCTTCTTCTCGCTGACGTCGCGGGTAATCTTGGCAAAGCCGACATGCGCACCGGCCTCGTCGTAGATCGGGTCGATCAGCACGTGCGCCCAGAACAGCGAGCCGTCCTTGCGGACCCGCTGCGCCTCCGCCTCGAATTTGCCCTCCGCCAGCGCCGTTCGGAGGGCAATGTCAGGCGCGTCGCGCGCCCGGTCGGCGGGGGTGTAGAATAGCGAAAAATGCTGCCCCAGCACCTCGCTTTCGGTATAGCCCTTGATCGCCTGTGCGCCGGAGTTCCAGCTGGTGATCCGGCCATCGGTGTCGAGCATGTAGATCGCATAGTCGCGGACGCCCTGGACCAGCAGTTTCAGCTGTAGCGCGCTCTCGTAGGTCGCCTGTTCAAGCCGACGCTTCTCGGTGATGTCGCGAGTGATCTTGGCGAAGCCGAGCAGCGTGCCGTCCTCGCTGCGGATCGCGTCGAGGATCGCGTGGGCCCAGAAGCGGCTGCCGTCCTTTCGAATGCGCCAGCCTTCGGCTTCGAAGCGGCCCTCGCGCGCTGCGGTGGCGAGGGCGCGGGCCGGCAGTCTCGACGCCTGATCCTCGGGCGAGAAAAAGCGGGAGAAATGCTCGCCCACGATCTCTGGCGCTACATACCCCTTGAAGCGCGCTGCCCCGCTGTTCCAGGTGAC
>JAPJRE010000392.1 GCA_030824725.1 Sphingomonas sp. | reverse complement strand
GCCCTCTCCCCACCGGGGAGAGGGTTGGGAGAGGGGCAGTCCCACAGTCACAAATGGGCCGGCGCGAGAGACTGCCCCTCTCCCCGGCTCTCCCCCGCAGGGGGAGAGGGAGGAATGGAACCATGCCGCTCTACCTCAACGACGAACAGACGATGCTCCGCGACACCGCCCGCGACTTCGTCGCCGAACATGCCCCCGTCCGCCACCTCCGCGCGCTGCGCGACGCCAAGGACCTCACCGGCTTCAGCCGCGACCTGTGGAAGCAGTTCGCCGAAATGGGCCTTACCGGCATCCTGATCCCCGAAGCATCCGGCGGCCTTGGCCTCGGCCATGTCGAGGCGGGCGTGGTGCTGGAGGAGATCGGGCGCAACCTCACCCCCTCCCCTTTCCTCTCCACCGCCGTCGCCGCGGTCGAGGCGCTGAAGGGCACAGGCCACGCCGATCGCTGGTTCCCCGGTATCGCCGCGGGCGAAGCGGTGATCGCCATTGCGCATGACGAGAAGCCAAAGTTCGGCCGCGCGGTGACGCTCAAGGCCGAGCGCGCCGGCAACGGCTTCCGCCTGACCGGCACCAAGCGCTTCGCCCACCACGCCCATGCCGCCGACCTGATCCTCGTCACTTCGCGCACCGCCGGCAGCGACACCGACGCGGCGGGCATCACCCTGTTCGCGATCGACCCCAAGGCGGCGGGCCTCGACCTGCGCCCCGAACGCCTCGCCGATTCGAGCCTCGCCGCGCACGCCACCTTCGACGGCGTCGAGGTCACCGCCGATGCGGTGGTCGGCGAGATCGATGGCGGCGCCGATCCCCTCGGCCGTCTGCTCCGCGCCGCCGGGGCCGGCGCCTCGGCCGAGCTGCTCGGGGTCGGTGCGGGCGCGAGCGACATGACGCTCGGCTACCTCAAGGAACGCAAGCAGTTCGGCACGCTGATCGGCAGCTTCCAGGCGCTCCAGCACCGCGCAGCGCATCTCTACAGCGAGCTGGAAGTCGCCCGCGCCGCCACGCTCAAGGCGCAGCAATTGCTCGACGCCGGCGAACCCGCCGACGAGGCGGTCGCCATCGCCAAAGCGATGACCGGGCTTGCCACCACGCTTGCGGTGCAGGAAGGTATCCAGATGCATGGCGGCATCGGCATGACCGACGAATATGATATCGGCTTCTACATGAAGCGCGCGCGCGTGCTCGCCGAGATGTTCGGCGATTCCAACTATCACGCCAATGCGCTGGCGGAGGCGGCCGGCTACTGATGACCGACGCCAAATCCCCCGAGGAGCTCGTCGCCGGTCTCACCGCACTGCTCGACGTCGAGACCCTCGATACCGATCTCTATCGCGGCGCGCGCCAGCCGGGCGGCGTCGGCCGGGTGTTTGGCGGACAGGTGATCGCCCAGGCGCTGCAGGCAGCGCAGCGCTCGGTCGAAGACGGCAAGGTCGCGCATTCGCTCCACGCCTATTTCATGCGGGCGGGCGACGAGGACTATCCGATCCTCTACCGAGTGGTGCGCGATTTCGAGGGGCGCAGCTTCGCCAATCGCCGGGTGATCGCGATGCAGAAGGGCAAGCCGATCCTCAACATGGCGGCCTCCTTCCAGCTCCCCGAGGAAGGCCTGCACCACCAGGATGCGATGCCCGAGGTGCCGCCGCCCGAGGACCTACGCTCCGAGGCCGAGCTGCGCGAGGCAATCCGCGACCGGATTCCGGAGAAGTTCAAGCGCTTCTTCCTGCGCGCCCGGCCGATCGAGATCCGCCCCGTCGACCCGCGCAACTGGTTCCAGCCCGAGCCGCGCGAGCCCCGTCAATATAGCTGGTTCCGCGTTGTCGCGCCCCTGCCCGACGCGCCCGCACTCCACCGGGCGATGCTCGCCTATGCCAGCGACATGACCCTGCTCGGCACCTGCATGCTGCCGCACGGCGTCAGCTGGATGAGCGGCCAGGTGCAGACCGCAAGCCTCGATCACGCGCTGTGGCTGCACGAGCCGTTCCGCTTCGACGACTGGCTGCTCTACGCAACCGACAGCCCTTGGGCGGGCCATAGCCGCGGCTTCAATCGCGGCAGCATCTATGCCCGCGACGGACGGCTGGTGGCGAGCGTGACGCAGGAGGGGCTGATTCGCTCGGCATCCGGCAAAGGCTGATCCGATCCGGCGGGTTATTCCGATCCTGGAATGATTCCGCTTGATATTTCACGATTTCTGCAGCTATCCCCGTTAAGGAGGTTTCGGGGCCAGGCTGATGCGACCCAGTTCGATGCGAAATCGCGCAGCCGCGATTTCCGCATTCTCTCTCGCCTGTCTGTTCGCCGCGGGCGGGTCGCACGCCCAGACGGTGGAAGACGCCGTTCTTCAGCGCATCAATGCCGTTCGCGCCGATCCGGCCGCCTATGCCGAGCAGCTTCGCAAATATCGCAGCTATTTCGATGGCGCGATCGTCTATGTGCCGGGCGATTACAACGGCGTCCTGACCAAGGAAGGCGTCGCCGTGGTGGACGACGCCATCGCCTTTCTCGAACGCCAGGCGCCGCTGCCGCCGCTGGCCCCCGCGCAGGTGCTCGCGCTCACCGCGGTGGACTATTCGCGCGAGCAGGGCGAGCAAGGCGCCCGCGGGCATATTGGCGCCGATGGCAGCGGGCCGGGCGACCGCGTGAAGCGCCATGGCGGCGACATCTATGTCGCCGAGGCGATCGCCTATGGCACCGCCGATCCCGAGGAGATCGTCCGCCAGATGGTCGTCGACGACGGGGTGCCGAATCGCGGCCATCGCAGCTTGCTGTTCGACAAGAACCTGCGCTTCGCCGGCGTCGGCTGCGGCCCGCATGCCCGGATGGAGCATCTCTGCGTGGTGGAACTGAGCGCCACGCCCGATGGCCGCCCGGCCCATGCGCGCTACGCCCTGCAACGCTGAGCGCGCGTCACTTCCGGCCGAACAGCTTCTCGATATCGCCATGCGCCAGCTTCACCCAGGTGGGCCGACCATGGTTGCACTGGCCAGAATGGGGCGTGACCTCCATCTCGCGGAGCAGCGCGTTCATCTCGGCCACCGAGAGGATGCGCCCGGCGCGCACCGAACCATGGCAGGCCATGGTCGCGGCGACATGGTCGAGGCGTTCCTTCAGGCTCAGCGCCTCGTCGAAGCTGGCGAGTTCGTCGGCGAGATCGGTGACGAGGCCGTGGACGTCGCCGGTGCCGAGCGCCGCGGGCACCGCGCGGACCAGCATCGCGCGCGGGCCGAAGCGTTCGAGGTCGAGGCCGAACGCCGCAAGTTCCTCTATCCGCGCTTCGAGCCGGTCGCAGGCGGGTTCGTCGAGCTCCACCACCTCGGCGAGCAGCAGCGCCTGGGAAGGCACGGCGCCGCCGGCCATGGCGCGGCGCATCCGTTCCAGCACCAGCCGTTCGTGCGCGGCATGCTGGTCGACCAGGACAAGCCCGTCCTCGGCCTCGGCGACGATATAGGTCCTGGCGACCTGCCCGCGCGCGACACCGAGCGGGAAGTCGGTGGCGAGCGGGGCTTCGTGCCGCGCGGGTTCGGCACGCGCCTGCGGGGCTGCGGCGAAGAAGGTGCCGGAATCGCGGACGGCGCCGGAGTACCTTCTTAGCCCCTCCCCCTCGGGAGCGTCAGGTGAACCGCGCCCCGCGCGGTTCAGGCCCGCCTGGGAGGCGGACCAGACTGACGCCGGGC
>JAPJRE010000391.1 GCA_030824725.1 Sphingomonas sp. | reverse complement strand
CCCAGGAGGAGGGGCTTAAGAACCGTCAAAACTTGTTCCGTCCGGCACGGATCTCCGCCCGCGACGTGAACAGCGCCCGCGCGCCTGCGGCGACGTCGCGCATCACCACGACCGCCTTGTCGCCCGCCTCGAGCCGCTCGTCGCGGGCGGGGCGGGGGATCGAGCGACCGTCGGCGCGGTCGATCTGGACGATGAACACGCTGCCCCCGGCGCGGCGCTCGGCTTCCTCGATGCGCAGCCCGTCCATGGTCGCGCCCCTGGCGACCTCGATCAGCTCCACCTCGAGCCCCAGCGCGCCGAGTTCGCGCCGCAGCCGGGCGAGCTCGGCATCGCCCTGCACCTGCTGGCTGTGCGGGTAGAGGATCATCCGCGCCATCGCCTCGGCGCCGATATGGGTGGGGAAGACGACGCGGTCGGCGCCGGCATGGATCAGCTTGCGCTCGGTGGTCGGCGCCTCGCCGCGGGCGATGATCTCCAGCCCGGCGTTGAGGTTGCGTGCGCTCAGCGTGATGAACACGTTGGCGGCATCGTCGGGCAGCACCGTCGCCAGTGCCCGGGCGCGCTGGATGCCGGCGGCGATCAGCACCTCCTCCTCGGTCGCGTCGCCGGCGAGGGTGCACAGCCCCGCCGTCTCCGCCTCGGCGCGCTTTTCCGGGCCGCGCTCGATCACCACCACCGGCACGGCGGCGCGGGAGAGATCGCGGGCGAGCATCAGCCCGATCCGGCCATAGCCGCAGATCACGACATGGTCGGCGAGCTTGTCGATGCGGCTCTGCATGCGGGTTGCTCCGAAAATACTCTGCAATTGCAGCACGGTGAAGAACTGGACGAGCGCGCTGGTGAGCAGGATCATGCCGGTGCAGCCAAGCACCATCGTGCCCATGGTCAGCGCGTGGAGATAGGGGGTGTCGATCGGGCGGATCTCGCCATAGCCGACGGTGTAGATGGTCAGCACGACCATGTAGCTCGCGTCGACGAAGCTCCAGCCCGCGGCCATGTAGCCGATCGTCGCCAGCACCGCGACCGCGAGCACGAACAGCAGGATCGAAACCAGGTTGCGTGTCGGCGAGCCGAGCACTTGTTCCGCTTCTGAAAGAATCCCCCGCATCGCGTCGATAAGGGCATGCGAAACGCGGCTTGTCCATCGGGGTTGGCCCGCAGCGGCAACCGCAAGGCGCATGCGAACGTTTAGCCTGGATCAGGTGAAGGATCGGGAGAGGCTGCATGCGGAAATGGGTGTTCGGAGTTGCCGCGTTGTTCGCCGCGCCCGCCATGGCGCAAGCCCCGAGCCCCAAGCCGCCGGTCGACCTCAACATCCTCCATGCGCAGGTGATCCTCGAGCATCTCGGCTTCGGGCCGGGCATTCTCGACGGGCGCGCGGGCCAGTCGCTGACCGCTGCGGTGCGCGGGCTGCAGGAAGCGCGCGGGCTGAAGGTGACCGGGGTGATCGATCCCGCGACGCTGGCGGTGCTCCACCAATATCGCGGGCTGCGGCCCTTGCGGACGCTTGCGGTCGGCGCGACAACGATGCAGGGGCCGTTCGTCGACCCGATCCCCAAGGACCTGCCCGAGCAGGGCAAGCTGAAGACGCTCGGCTATCGCAATCCGCTCGAGAAACTGGCGGAGATGTTTCACACCACGCCGGAGGTCATCACTGCGCTCAATCCCGGCGTGACGACGATCCAGACCGGCACGATGCTGCGCCTGCCCAACGCGCTGCCGGGCTCGCGGAACTATCCCGCCGATTGGAAGCCCGAATGGCGCCAGACGCTGAACATGCTCAACGTCGACCCGCGCCAGCCCCAGGCGGATCATGTCGTCGTCGACAAGTCTGAGGGGGTGCTCAAGGTCTATGGCAGCGGCAACCGGCTGGTCGCGCAGTTCAGCGCGACGATGGGCAGCGAGCATGACCCGCTGCCGATCGGCCGTTGGAAAATCAATGGCGTGGATACCAACCCTAAGTTTCATTATAACCCGAAGCTGTTCTGGGATGCGAAGAAGGACGACGATCCGGCGATGCTGCCGCCGGGGCCGAATGGGCCGGTCGGCGTGGTGTGGATCGACCTGTCCAAGGAGCATTACGGCATCCACGGCACGCCGGAGCCGCAGACGATCGGCCGCACCGAAAGCCATGGCTGCATCCGCCTGACCAACTGGGATGCCGCCCGCGTCGCGCTGATGGTGAAGCCGGGCACCCCGGCGCTCTTCCAGGAATAGCGCCGTGCGCATCGCGGATGCCCGCTCCGTTCCCCGATCGTCATCCCGGCGGAAGCCGGGATCCATTAGCCTCTCGGCCTCGGCAGGTGCCGCCACGGCGACCCCAATGGATCCCGGCTTTCGCCGGGATGACGGTTTCAGGGGTGGCGCGCGGTTGTTGCTGAGGCCTGGAGCCTGATCGTGCGGCGTGTGGGCCTGATCGCAGGTCTGGCCGTGGTGCTGCTGCTGGTGCTGCTGATATCGCGCGTCCGTTTCGTGCCGGCCGGGCAAGCGCCGCGGGCGGGGACCGCCGGGCCGCCGCCTTCCGCGCCGGGCGCCTCCGGGCTGGTCATCCCCGTGCAGGGCGTGCCCGCCACGGCGCTCAGCGACGATTGGGGCGAGCCGCGCGGCGACGGCACGCGCGCGCATCACGCGATCGACATTCTCGCGCCTCAGGGCACGCCGGTGCTCGCCGCCGCCTCGGGCACGGTCGAGAAGCAGTTCGAGAGCGATCTCGGCGGCCATACGCTCTACGTCCGGACGTCCGATGGCGGGACGGTCCACTATTACGCGCATCTCGACACGATCGGCGTGGCCGAAGGCTCCGCCGTGCGCCAGGGCCAGCCGATCGCCACCATCGGCACCAGCGGCAGCGCCGATGGCGGGGCACCGCACCTCCATTTCGAGGTAAAGCGCATGGCGCCCGGCGAGCGCTGGTGGCAGGGCACCAATATCGACCCCTATCCGCTGCTTGCGGGAAAGCCCGGGCGGAGCTAAAGGGCGCCGCTCAGCTCTTTCTCACATACAGGCACGATCCATGAAGATCAGCGGCGTGGACATCCGTCCCGGCAACATCATCGAATATGAGGGCGGCATCTGGCGCGCCGTCAAGATCCAGCACACCCAGCCCGGCAAGGGCGGTGCCTATATGCAGGTCGAACTCAAGAACCTGCGCGACGGCCGCAAGAACAACGTCCGCTTCCGCTCGGCCGAGACCGTGGAGCGCGTGCGCCTCGACACCAAGGATTTCCAGTTCCTGTATCCGGAAGGCGACATGCTCGTGTTCATGGACAAGGAAACCTACGACCAGACGACGCTGCCGCGCGACCTGCTCGGCGAGGCCGCGGCCTTCCTGCAGGACGGCATGGACGTGCTGATGGAGCTCTATGACGAAGAGCCGATCAGCGTGCAGCTGCCCGACACGATCGAAGCGACGATCGTCGAGGCGGATGCGGTGGTGAAGGGCCAGACGGCCTCGTCTTCGTACAAGCCGGCCGTGCTCGACAATGGCGTGCGCATCATGGTGCCGCCGCACATCGCATCGGGCACGCGCATCGTCGTCGACGTGTACGAGCAGACCTACGTCCGCCGCGCGGACTGATCTGCCGGCTTCGGCCGAACATGTGAAGGGAAGGGGACGGCAGGCCTGCGTCCCCTTTTCCCGTTTTCAGGTCAGGCCTTCCTTAGTCCCCCGCAACAGCGGCAGGG
>JAPJRE010000390.1 GCA_030824725.1 Sphingomonas sp. | reverse complement strand
TTCCTGCGCCTTTCGCCCGAAAGTGCGGCGGGAGTCGAGAAAGGCGTTCTTGGCGAGCTGCTGGGTGATCGTGCTGCCGCCCTGCGCCCCACCCGAACTGACATTGTGGAACACCGCGCGCGCGATGCCGCGCGGATCTACCCCCCAATGGCTGTAGAAGCGCCGGTCCTCGATCGCGATGAAGGCTTGCGCGACATGGTCGGGCAGCTGACGTCGACCGGCTTGCCGATCACCGCGCCGCGCCGGGCGATCGGGGTGCCGTCGGCGGCGAGCAGGGTGATCGAGGGCGGCGCGGGCGGACGCAGCGATTTCGACAGCGGCGCGGTGATCGCCAGCCAGGCGACCGCGGCGATGAACAGCAGGATGCACAGGGCGAGGCCGCGGATGATCCAGCGGCCCCAGCGAATGCGGCGCTTGGCGGGCGCGGCCGGGGGCAGATCGTCGCCGCCGTCGAAGCCGCCACCTGCGCCGCCATAGCCCCCGCGATAGAGCTCGTGCGGCGCGCTGCTTTCGCCTGCGCCCATGCCGGGCCGCCAGATCGGCTCGCGCTTGTCGCGCCGTCCTTGCGGACGCCAGCCCTGGGGTTGCGCCACATCGTCGTCGGCGCCATCGCGCCGCAACGGGAATCGACTATCGGGAATGCCGGGCTCGCGCGCCATCCGCCCGCTTTAGCCGACTATCTGTGTTATCGCAATAACACACGCGGTTTTTGGCGGAGAGGCGCAGAGAACGCAGCGAGGCCTCGCCAGCGCGAAGCGCAGGGAAGAGGCGAATGGAGGATATACCGCCTGCTTCGCAGGCGATCCGCCTCTGCGCGCAAAACTTCTTCGCGCCTTCGCGCGAGAAAAAAGATGCCGCCCGCTGTCCGCTCAGGCCTCCAGCTCGATGTCCCAATAGAGCCAGTCGCGCCAGGTGTCATGGAGATGGTTCGGCGGGAAGCGGCGGCCATGTTCCTGGAGTTGCCAGCTCGTCGGCCGGATCGGCTGGATGTAGAGCGGCATGCCGGCCTGCTGGGGGGTGCGGCCGCCCTTCTTCAGGTTGCAGGGCGCGCAGGCGGTGGCGACATTTTCCCAGGTGGTGCGGCCGCCCTGGGCGCGGGGAATGACGTGATCGAAGGTGAGATCCCGGTGCGATCCGCAATATTGGCAGGCGAACTTGTCGCGGAGGAACAGATTGAACCGGGTGAAGGCGGGGAATTGCGAAGGCTTCACATATTGTTTGAGCGCGATGACCGAAGGGAGCTTCAGCACCGCGCTGGGACTTCGCACCTCGCGTTCGTAATAAGAGACGACGTCGACGCGGTCGAGAAAGATCGCCTTGATTGCCGTCTGCCAGGGCCACACGCTCAGGGGATAGTAACTGAGCGGCGTGTAATCGGCGTTCAGCACGAGCGCCGGGCACCCATCCGGATGGCGGATCAGATCGGGATGGTACATGCAAGAACCTCACCCTCGATTTCGGTGCCTCGCCTCTTGCGCAGAAGCGTGACGCCCGCATGACAGCATATGCCGCGACTCGCGGTCAAGAGCCACTTTCATGGATATCCACACCCGATTTGCCCCCAGCCCCACCGGTCGACTCCATCTCGGCCACGCCTTTTCGGCCCTGCAGGCGCACGACGTCGCGCGGCGCGCCCGGGGTCGTTTCACGCTGCGCATCGAGGATATCGACGGCACGCGCTCGCGGCCTGAACATGTGGCAGCCATCCTCGCCGATCTCGACTGGCTGGGGCTGATATGGGACGAACCGCCGACCTTCCAGTCGCAGCGGCTGGGGCTGTACCAGGAGGCGCTCGACCGGCTGCGCGGCATGGGGCTGCTCTATCCCTGTTTCTGTACCCGCGCCGATATCGCCGCGAGCCTTTCGGCGCCGCATGGGCCCGACGGCCCGCTCTATCCCGGCACCTGCCGCGATCTACTCGATCCCGACCTCACGCGCCCGCATAGCTGGCGGCTGGACGTGGCAAAGGCAGCCGAGCGCGCCGGGCCGCTGACCTGGCACGATGCCCATGCCGGCACGATCGTCGCCGATCCGCGCAGCCATGGCGACGTGATCCTCGCCCGCAAGGACGCGCCCGCCAGCTATCACCTCGCCGTGACGGTCGACGACGCGGCGCAGGGCATCAGCCATGTCGTGCGCGGTGCCGATCTGTTCGCGGCCACCCATGTCCATCGCCTGCTCCAGGCGCTGCTCGGCCTGCCGACACCGGAATACCGCCACCACGCGCTGCTCGCCGGCCCGGACGGCCAGCGCCTCGCCAAGCGCCACGGTGCGCCGACGCTGGAGTCGCTGCGGCTGGCGGGCGAGGATGGCCGGGCACTCTCCGACAAACTGCGCAAAGGGGAAGTACCGATTGGCTTCGGACAAATCGAGGCGTAGGGTCGTCGGATGTTGTTCCTCGCGATCCTGTTCCTCGCAGCGGTCCTGGCGACGCTGTTCTTCCTCATCAAGGGGCTGGTCACCATGGCCGGCACCACCACGCAGGACCTGGAGGGCGACGGCCCCAGCGAACGCGCGCTGCGATCGAACAAGCTGATGCAGAAGCGCATCCTGTTCCAGGCGGTGGCGATCGGCATCGCCGCGCTGATCCTGCTGATCGCCTCCGCCAAGAGCTGAGCGGGCCGCATCAGCCTTTGCTATCCATCGTCATCCCGGCGGAAGCCGGGATCCATTTGCCAGGACGTTCCGGCTTGAGCCGAAACCGTGAGGCGACTGGATCCCGGCTTCCGCCGGGATGACGACTTTGACTGTGTACCGGAAACCCGCCGCTTACCCGCCGCTGACCCGCCACACGGTGTTGCCGAGATCGTCGGCGATCAGCAGCGCGCCGGTCCTGTCGAGGCCGAGGCCCACCGGACGGCCATACGCCTTCTCGCCCTCGACGAAGCCGGTCACCACGTCGACCGCCTTGCCCGAGGGGCGCCCCTCGGCGAACGGCACATAGATCACCTTGTAGCCGTTGAGATGGCCGCGATCCCAGCTGCCATGCTCGCCGATGAACGCACCCGAACGCCACTGGGCGGGCAGCCCCACCGCATTGGCCGAGAACACCATGCCCAGCGGGGCGACATGGCTGCTCAGGCTGTAATCGGGCTTGATCGCCTTGGCGACGAGGTCCGGCCGCTGCGGCTTCACCCGCGGATCGACATGCTGGCCCCAATAGCTGTACGGCCAGCCATAGAAGCCGCCGTCGCGCACCGAGGTTAGGTAATCCGGCACCAGGTCCGGCCCCAGCTCGTCGCGCTCGTTGACCACGGTCCACAGCACGTTGGTGAGCGGCTCGAACTGCAGGCCGTTGGGATTGCGCAGCCCGGTGCCATAGAGCCGATGGGCGCCGCTCGCGCGATCGACTTCCCAGATCGCGGCGCGGCCGCGCTCGGCATCCATGCCGTTCTCGGTGATGTTGCTGTTCGACCCCACCCCGACATAGAGCTTGGTGCCGTCGGGGCTGGCGACGAGGCTCTTGGTCCAGTGATGGTCGATCGGGCCGCCGGGCAGGTCGACCAGCCTGGCGCCCGCCGCGGTGATTCTGGTTTGCCCCGTCTGATACGGGAAGCGCAGGATCGCATCGGTATTGGCCACGTAGAGATCCCCGCCGACCAGCGCCACGCCGAAGGGCGAGTTGAGCCCGGTGAGGAACTTGGTCTTGAGCTCAGGCACGCCGTCGCCGTTCGCGTCCCGCAGCAGGATGA
>JAPJRE010000389.1 GCA_030824725.1 Sphingomonas sp. | reverse complement strand
GTGTAGACCAGCACGCCCTTGAGCGGGCCGCTCTCCGACGCTGCCTTCAGCACCGCGTTCACTTCCTCGACCGAGGTGTCGCGCTTCGGCATGAAGGTCAGGTCGACGAGGCTGCCATCCGGCACCGGCACGCGGACGGCCGAACCGTCGAGCTTGCCCTTGAGCTCCGGCAGCACCTCGCCCACCGCGCGGGCGGCGCCCGTCGTGGTCGGGATGATCGACATCGCGGCGGCACGCGCACGACGCAGGTCCGGGTGGATCTGGTCGAGGATCTTCTGGTCGTTGGTATAGGCGTGGACCGTGGTCATCAGGCCGCGCTCGATGCCGATCGCGTCGTTGAGGACCTTGGCGACCGGCGCCAGGCAGTTGGTGGTGCACGACGCGTTCGAGACGATGGTGTGCTCGGCGGTCAGCTTGTCGTGGTTCACGCCGTAGACGACGGTGAGGTCGACATTCTTGCCCGGGGCCGCGATCAGCACCTTCTTGGCGCCGGCATCGATGTGCTTCTGGGCGTCTTCGCGCTTGGTGAAGAAGCCGGTGCACTCCAGCACGATGTCGACGCCGTTCTCCGCGTGCGGCAGGTTGGCGGGATCGCGCTCGGCGGTCACCTTGATGCGCTTGCCGTCGACGACGATGTCGTTGCCGTCGGCCTCGACCGTGCCCGGATACTTGCCGTGGATGCTATCCCGCGAGAACAGCCAGGCGTTCGACTTCGCGTCCGAGAGATCGTTGATCGTGACCAGCTCGAGGCCGCTTTCCGGGCGCTCGAGGATCGCGCGTGCCACCAGACGGCCGATACGTCCGAAACCGTTGATCGCAACCTTCGTCATGCCTGTTCTCCGTTAAGCTTGGCAAGGATCTGCGGAACGATGGCGTCCGCAGTGAGACCGAAATGTTCGTAGAGCTTTAGATAGGGACCCGAAGCGCCGAAGCCATCGACGCCGAAGCGCAAACCATCGTTTCCGGTATAGCGCTCCCAGCCGAAGGTGGTGCCAGCCTCGATCGACACCTTGAGCGCATCCTGCGGCAGGATATCGCGGCGGTAGGCGACGTCCTGCGCGTCGAAGCGCTCGAAGCACGGGACCGAGACGACGTCGGCGCCAATGCCCTGGGCTTCCAGCGCCTCGCGCACGGCGACCGCGATCTCGACTTCCGATCCGGTGGCGAGCAGCACCACCTTGCGGGGGGCTTCCGCCTCCAGCAGCGCATAGGCGCCGCGGGCCGAGCGGTTCTCGGCGGCTTCGGTGCGCAACTGCGGCAGGTTCTGGCGGCTGAGCGCGATCAGCGAGGGCCCGTCGGCCTTGGCGAGCGCGGCTTCCCACGCCTCGGCGGTCTCGACCGCGTCGCACGGGCGCCACACGTCGAGGTTCGGGATCACGCGCAGGCTCATCAGATGCTCGACCGGCTGGTGGGTCGGGCCGTCCTCGCCGAGGCCGATCGAGTCATGCGTCATCACATAGACGACGCGGGAATGCTGGAGCGCCGAGAGGCGGATCGCCGCACGGGCATAGTCGGCGAAGACGAGGAAGGTGCCGCCATAGGGGATCACGCCGCCGTGCAGCGCCATGCCGTTCATCGCTGCGGCCATGCCGAATTCGCGGATGCCGTAGTTGATGTAACGACCGCCATAATTATCGGCGTCGAGCCGCTGCAGCCCCTTGGTCAGCGTGTTGTTCGAGCCGGTGAGGTCGGCCGAACCGCCGATCGTCTCGTCGAGGATCGCGTTGACCGCCTCCAGCGCCAGCTCGGACGCCTTGCGGGTCGCGACCTTTTGCGGGTTGGCGAGCAGGCTCTGGACATGCGGCTGGAGCAGGTTCGGCTGCACGTCGCCGCGGCGTTCCCAGCCGAGGCGATCGGGGTGCGCGGCGAGACGTTCCTTCCAGGCGGCGTGCGGCGCGGCGCCGCGGGCACCGGCGGCGAGCCAGGCGTCGCGGATGTCCTGCGGGATCTCGAACGCCGGGTGGTTCCAGCCGAGCGCGATGCGCGCGGCGGCGACTTCGTCCTTGCCGAGCGGCGAACCATGGACCTTGGACGAACCCTGCTTGTTGGGCGCGCCCTTGCCGATGATCGTGCGGCACTTGACGAGGACCGGCTTGTCGCTGGCGACCGCCTCGTCGAGCGCACGGACGATGTCCGCCTCGTCATGGCCGTCGCATTCGACGACATGCCAGCCGGTGGCGCGATAGCGCGCCGGGATGTCCTCGACCGAGGAGAGCGACACCGGGCCGTCGATGGTGATGTTGTTGTCGTCCCACAGCACGACCAGGCGGTTGAGCTTGAGGTGCCCGGCAATGCCGATCGCTTCGTGGTTGATGCCTTCCATCAGGCAGCCGTCGCCGGCAATCACCCAGGTGCGGTGATCGACGAGCTCGTCGCCGAAGGTGGCGTTCAGGTGCCGCTCGGCGATCGCCATGCCGACCGCCATCGCCAGGCCCTGGCCCAGCGGGCCGGTGGTGCATTCGACGCCGGCAAGCTCGAAATTCTCGGGGTGGCCGGCGCAAGGGCTGCCGATCTGGCGGAAGTTCTTGATGTCCTCCAGCGTCGGGCGGGCATAGCCGGTCAGGTGCAGCAGCGAATAGAGCAGCATCGAGCCATGGCCGGCCGACAGCACGAAGCGATCGCGATCGGGCCAGGCGGGATCGGCGGGATCGAACTTCAGATAGCGCTGGAAGAGAACGGTCGCGACGTCGGCCATGCCCATCGGCATGCCGGGGTGACCCGAATTGGCGGCCTCTACCGCGTCCATGGAAAGCGCGCGGATGGCGTTGGCGCAATCGGCGAAGGATGCTGTCACGTGATATTCCCCGTATGGTCGCGCACGCCTTTGGAAGCACCGGGCCCCCGCGTCAACCGTTCGGCGCAAGCGTTACGAACTGCATTAACCCTGCCGCCCTTGCCGCTGCGGCGAACCATGCTATCCGGCACGACAATGTCCGACCCAGTAGCAGATCGTATCGAGCGAGCTCTGAAGCGTATCGAAGTCGCCGCGGCCGCGCAGACGCAGGCACGCGCCAGGCTCGAGACCCGCAACGCGACGCTGCGCGCGCGGATCGAGTCGGCGCTGGTCGATCTGGACGCGCTGATCGTCCGCGAGCGCGAACTGGAAGCGCAGTTGGCCGGCGATGACGCGGAAAAGGCGTACGAGGAGCAGGGCTGATGGCGGAGATCACGCTCCAGGTCGCAGGGCGCAGCTACTCGGTCTCGGCTCGCGACGAGGACATGCCGCATCTGCGCGAACTCGAGGCACGGATCGGCCGCCACGCCGATGCCGCGCTGCGCGCCGCCAACGGACAAAGTGGCGAGCGCACGCTGCTCTATCTCGCGCTGATCCTGGCCGATGCGCTGGACGAGGCCGAGCAGAAGCCCGCCCCCGCGCCGGCCGTTCCCGACGGGCTGTTGGAGCGGATCGCCGACGGGCTCGAAGCCGTCGCATCGGCCCTTGAGGAAAGCGACGCGACGTCCTAAATTAGAATCGTGGCGGGAACTGCCCGGTGCGAGCCTTAGCAATTATCCCTGAGGCTATAATCTTCATCCATGGGAGCTGTCCCTGTGCAGATCCTGGTCTGCAACACATGGTTCCCACCTGACGTTCTGTGCGTCGGTGGATATTCAGGCCAACGGCCCATGGTGGTTCCCGTCACACCTTGCCCGCGAAACCGATGCTGAGCGACAAGCCCGCCCTCCGCGCGCGACTTCGCGCCGCGCGCGACCTATTCGCCGCGCAATCAAGCACCGCGATTCGCGCGCCCGAGGCGTTT
>JAPJRE010000023.1 GCA_030824725.1 Sphingomonas sp. | reverse complement strand
GTGTGGGTGTGGGTGTCGGCGCTGGTGTTGGCGCCGGCGTCGGTGCTGGCGTAGGCGTAGGCGTTGGTGCCGGGGTGGGTGTCGGCGAAGGGACCTGGCCCGGTGCGGGCGTGGTGGAAACGCCACCGCCACCGCCGCCGCCACTGCAGGCGCCGAGCGCGACCAGACCGCCCAGCGCAGCCGTCTGCAACCAACCCATGCGCAACGCCACTCGCATATCGAACCCTCAACGAAGAGCGAGTCCACCTAAGCCAAAGTGGTTGCGGTAGAGTTTACCAGAGGGCGCGGGCGTTCCGAAGCGTGGCCGCGCGCTCGGCGCTTGCGGCGGCGATGGGCACCTCCTACACGCCCCGGCAATGCTCGCCTCGCTCTCACATGTCCGTAACTGGATCTTCGATCTGGACAACACGCTCTATCCGGCGAGCGCCAATCTGTTCGCGATGATCGACGCGCGGATCGGGGAGTATGTCCAGCGCCTGCTCCATTGTTCGCCCGAAGAGGCGCACAAGGTGCAGAAGGCCTATTTCCACGCGCACGGCGCGACGCTGTACGGCCTGATCGAGGAACATGGCACCGATCCGCACGACTACCTGGATTATGTCCACGACGTGGACATGAGCGTGCTGGAAGCCAACGAGGCGCTGGTGGAGGCGCTCGCCCGCCTGCCCGGCCGCAAGCTGATCTTCACCAACGGCGACGCGCCCTATGCGCAGAAGGTGCTAGACCGGCTGGGCCTGGGCGAGACCTTCGAGGCGATCCACGACATCCACGCCACCAGCTACCGCCCCAAGCCCGAGCCCGCCGCCTATCAGGGTCTGTGCGACGCCTATGGCCTCGATCCCCACGCGTCGCTGTTCGTCGAGGACATGGCGCGCAACCTGGGGCCGGCCAAGGCGATCGGCATGACCACCGTCTGGATCGACAATGGCTCGGAGCAGGCGCCCGACGCCGACCGCAGCTTCATCGACTACACCATCACCGATCTCGGAGCCTGGCTCCACAGCATCTTGGAGAGCTGACATGACCGATCTCGCCGCGACGATCGACGCCGCCTGGGAAGACCGCGCGAACCTGAGCTTCGCCACCGAAGGCGCGGTGCGCGAAGCCGTTGCCGAAGCGCTGAACCTCCTCGACCGCGGCGAAGCCCGCGTCGCCGAGCCGACCGCGGAGGGCGGCTGGCAAGTCAACCAGTGGCTGAAAAAGGCGGTGCTGCTCAGCTTCCGCCTCAACGACAATGTCGTCGTTCCCGGCCCCGAAGGCACCGCCTGGTTCGACAAGGTGCCCTCCAAGTTCACCGGCTGGGGCGAGGCCGCGTTCCGCGACGCTGGCTTCCGCGCGGTGCCGGGCAGCATCGTCCGCCACGGCGCGCATATCGCCAAGGGCGCGGTGCTGATGCCGAGCTTCGTCAATATCGGCGCCTATGTCGGCGAAGGCACGATGGTCGATACCTGGACCACGGTGGGCAGCTGCGCGCAGATCGGCAGGAACGTCCACCTCTCGGGCGGCGTCGGCATCGGCGGCGTGCTCGAGCCGCTGCAGGCCGATCCCGTCATCATCGGCGACGGCGCGTTCATCGGCGCGCGCTCGGAAGTGGCCGAGGGCGTGCGGATCGGCGAGGGCGCGGTGCTGTCGATGGGCGTCTATCTCGGCGCCTCGACCAAGATCGTCGACCGCGCGACCGGTCAGGTCTATCGCGGCGAAGTGCCGCCCTACGCCGTGGTGGTGCCGGGCACGCTGCCGTCCGAAAACGGCAAGCCCGGCCTCTACTGCGCGGTGATCGTCAAGACCGTCGACGCCCAGACCCGCAGCAAGACCGGCATCAACGAACTGCTCCGCGACTGACTGTTGCAAGGGCCGTTACAATGGCGGCGGGAATGCGGAATGCCGACATGCTTTCGCCCCACTCCCGCCGCCACGGCCAAGGTGTATAGCGACCGCTTCGGCGAGCCCGGATTCCCCGGAGTCGTCCCTTCCTGAGTGTCCCGCGCGCCATGCTGTCCACCACGTCCGCCTCGCCCGTGCGCCGGCTGCGCGCTTCGTTGCGCGGACGGACTGTCGCGATTGTGCTGGCGCTGGCGATCGAGCTGCTGATCGCACTGCTGCTCCTGTGGATGGCGCCGCATGTCGAGCCGAAGCAGAAGCCCAAGACGGTAGTGTTCGGGATCGAGGCGTCCGAAGGCGACAAGGCGCCCGCGGAGAAGGACGCAGCCGAAGCGCCGAAAAAGGCGCAGAAGCGCGCCGGCGAAAAGGCCGAGGCAGAGCAGCCGACCCCGCCCACCGCCGCGCTTCCGCCACCTCCGGTAACGCCCCCGGTATCGAGCGAGCCGCCGAGCTTCATCGTGATGAGCCGGCGGGACTATGCAGCGTCGGACATCGCCAAGGCGCCCGCCGCGCAGTCGGGCGACCAGGGCAACAGCCAGACCGCCGACGCGGGCGGCGGCAGCGGCGCCGACGATACGCCCCGCGCCGGCACCGGCCCGCATGGCGAGACGCTCTACGCCGCCGACTGGTATCGCCGGCCTACCAACGCGCAGCTCTCCCCCTATCTGCCACAGCGCGCGCTGGGCCGCGAAGGCTGGGGCGAAGTCGCCTGCCGCACGATCGAACGCTACCAAGTGACCGATTGCCAGGAGCTCGGCGAATATCCGCGCGGCTCGGGCTATGCCGGCGCGGTGCGCCAGGCGGCCTTCCAGTTCCGGGTGAAGGCGCCGCGGGTGAACAGCCGGTTGCTGGTCGGCAGCTGGGTGCGGATCCGCATCACCTATTCGCAGCGTGCAGGGGGCGGCGACGGCGGCGACGCCGACTGACCCTTGCCTCTTGCGGCGCGCACCTGTCGCTCCCAAATCCGCGATTGTACGGATGCATACGGCACATCGTATGGGTTTTGTTTGCCGTTGATAGTTGATATGTGCGAAAGCGTTGCCGCTAGAGCCTGCGCGGTGGACGCCGGCACAGCACAGGTCAGGTGATAACGATGATTTGGGTTCCGATTCTGCTGGGCACGTTCAAGCTCGCCGTATTCGGCACGGGCATGTTCTTCGCCATCAAGTGGCATTACGATCAGGGCAAGAAGAAGAAGGAAGAGGAAGCGCGCCGCGCCTCCGAAGCCCCCGAAGAGATCGAATAACCCGCGCGTCAATCGGCTGCGGGATCCTCTGCCGCCAGACGCGCGAGCCAGGCCTGCGCCTGCCTGGGCTCGCCCACCGCCGAGGGGCCGACTGGCCCCCGCGCGGCAAGGAACTCCTGCTGGAGCGCGAAGGGCGGCAGCGCAAGCCGATCGCGCGCGGCGTCGATTTCCTCGCCCAGCTCGGCGAGATGATCGAGCGTCGGACGGATCGCCGCGCGGGCGTGGCGGTCCTTCTGGTGGTCGAACAGGCCCCATTTGCCCGCCGCGGTACGCTCCAGCGCCTCGACCAGCGCCGCGCGATACTCCGCCTCGAGCTCGATGCGCCGATGGTCGAGCCGTTCCAGGCGATCCGCTTTTGCCATGCGGGCGCTGTATCGTGGACGAGTGGAACGAACAACCATTAGCCCTTCCTCCTTGGAGGTGGGGCTAATGGTAGCTCAGTCCTCAAACGCCTCGTCCGCATCCCCAGCCGTGCGGAACCGGAACGCCATGCTGTGCCGGTAGGTCTCGCCCGCTTCCACCCGCGCCGAGGGGAAGCTCGGCTGGTTGGGGCTGTCGGGAAACTTCTGCGGCTCCAGGCAGAGCCCGCCGCGCCTCGCATAGACGCCACCGCCGGTGCCCGGTGCCCCATCGGCGAGGTGGTTGCCCGAATAGAACTGCACGCCCGGCTCGGTCGAATGCACGTCGAGGACGCGACCCGATAGCGGATCGAACAGTGTCGCGATGCGGCGCTCGAACCCGGCGGGTCCGTCGAGCACGAAATTATGGTCATAGCCCTGCCCCAGCGCGAGCTGGGCATCGGCCGCATCGATGTCGCGTCCGATCGGCTTGGGGCTGCGGAAATCGAACGGGCCGCCCTCTACCGGTGCCAGCGCGCCGGTGGGGATCAGTTCGTCGTTCACCGGCGTGATCGCGCTTGCCGGAATCTGCAGCAGATGGTCGAGCACCGTCGCGCCGCTACCCTCCCCGGCCAGGTTGAAATAGGCGTGCTGCGTCAGGTTGACGATCGTCGGCCGGTCGGCGGTCGCGGTGAAGCGCACCGCCAGCCCATCCTCCCCCAGCGCATATTCCACCCGCGCGACCAAGTCGCCCGGGAAACCGTTCCAGCCATGCGGTGTTTGCAGCCGAAAGGTGACGGCATCGTCGCGCCGCGCTTCCACCGTCCAGACCTGCCGATCGAACCCGTCCGGGCCCGAATGCAGGCTGTTGCCGCCTTCGTTGGTAGTCAGCTGGAAGGTCTCGCCATCGAGCGCGAACCGGCCGCCGGCGATGCGATTGGCATAGCGCCCCGCCACCGCGCCGTAATAGCGCGGCGGCTGGCGCCGATAGTCCTCGAGATCGGCATAGCCGAGCACGACATTCGCCGTGCGGCCGTGCCGGTCGGGCACCTCCAGCCGGTGCAGCGTCGCGCCGAGCGTGAGGAACTGCGCGCGGAAGGCACCGCGCGCGATCTCGACGACCTCGATCCCGCTCATTGGCCCGGGCAGACCGAGTTGGCAGGATCGGAGACAATCCGCGCCTCGGCCAGCGACAGGGTGAACGGGCCATTGGCCTGCAGCACCACCGGCGCACTGACCTTGGTCACGTCGACGCCGTTCTTCTGGTAGCATTTCAGCAGGATGTTCACCGTCTGCCAGCCGCTCTTGCCGGTGAACAGGCCGGTCGCATCGATCACGCCGCTGTTCTTGCCGCCCTCCATCGACAGCTTGACCGGGCCGCTCGGCGCGGTGTCGACCCGGTAGACGAGCCGCAGCGACAGGTCGCCATTGGTCTCGCGGCTGAGATCGAGGTCGCCACCGCCGATCCGCAGCGTCGCCGCGCCGGCCGGCCAGGTCAGCTGCTGCGCGCCTTCCTGGGTCGCCGGGCCGTCGACCGTCTTACGGGTAATGCCGCTATCGGTCGCGAAGGAGAAGGGTGCCGGCGTCACGCCCTTGGCGAAGAAGGTGCTGGTGTTGGCGAGCGACGCATCCACGCCCGAGACTTCGCTGAGCGCGCCGACCGTGCCCGGCTTGGCATAGCTGAGGCCGTAGCCGAACGCGAAGAGCGGGTCATAACCCGGCTCGCCATGGTTGAGCGTGAACTGGCCAGCCGTCTTTGGCCAGCTGAACGAGAGCTTGCCGCTGAAGTCGCGGCGCGGCTTGCCGGCCTTGTCGCCGATCAGCACGTCGGCCACGCCCGCGCCTTCGCTGCCCGGCAGCCAGGCGGCGACGAACGCGTCCGAGGCGTTGAGCTCGGGGTTCACCCAGAGCGGGCGGCCCGACAGGAAGACGGAGACGACCGGCACCCCCGCCGCCTTCAGCTTCTTGAGCAGCGCCAGCGCCTGCTTGTCGCCCGGCTGGAACTCCAGCGTGCGGACGTCGCCGCGCATCTCGGCATAGGGTTCCTCGCCGAACACCACGATCGCAACGTCGGGCGTGGCGGTGAAGCTGCCGTCGGCGGAGAGCGTCGCGGTGCCGCCGCCTGCACTCACCGCCGCCTTGATCCCGGCGAAGATCGTCTCGCCGTTCGGGAAGAGTTCGTTGGGGTTGCCGTCGCCCTGCCAGCTAAGCGTCCAGCCGCCCGATTGCTGCGCCATCGAATCGGCACCCGGCCCGGCGACCAGCACGTTCGCGGTTGCCTTCACCGGCAGCACGCCGCTGTTCTTCAAGAGCACCAGCGACTTGGCGACCGCCTCGCGGGCGATCGCGCGGTGCGCGGGGGCGCCGATCAGCTCCGGCTTGCTCTCATAGGGGCGCGCGGCGTTGAACAGGCCCATCTGCACCTTCACGCGCAGGATGCGGCGCACGGCATCGTCGATCCGCGCCATCGGGATCGTGCCGTCCTTCACATGCGCGAGCGTCGATTCGTACAGGCCCTTCCAGCTGTCCGGCGCCATCGCCATGTCGAGCCCGGCGTTGAACGTCGCCGCGCAATCGGTGGCGGTGCAGCCCGGAATCTGAGCATGGCCGTTCCAGTCGCCGACGACGAAGCCGTCAAAGCCCATCCTGCCCTTCAGCACATCGGTGAGCAGCGACTTGTTGCCGTGCATCTTGGCGCCGTTCCAGCTGCTGAACGAAGCCATCACGGTCATCGTGCCGGCGTCGATCGCGCCCGGATAGCCGGCATTGTGGACGCGGATCAGTTCCTCTTCGGAGACGCGGGTGTCGCCCTGGTCCTGTCCGCCGGAGGTACCGCCATCGCCGAGAAAATGCTTGGCCGAGGCCGCGACATAGCCCTTCTGGAAGCGATCCTTGGTGCCCGGCGCACCCTGCAGGCCGCGGATCATCGCGCCGGCATAGCTGCGCACGACCTCCGGATCCTCCGAATAGCCCTCATAGGCGCGGCCCCAGCGCTCGTCCTGCGGCACCGCCAGCGTGGGGCCGAACGCCCAGTCGATCCCGGCCGAGGCGGTTTCCTCCGCCGTGGCGCGGCCGATCTTCTCCATCAGCGCCGGATCGCGCATCGCGCCCAGGCCGACATTGTGCGGGAAGAGCGTCGCGCCGACGATGTTGTTGTTGCCATGGACGGCATCGATGCCGAACATGATCGGGATCGGCGTGTGGGCCACCTTGCGGGCGAGCGCCGCCTTCTGGAAGGCCTGCGCCGTCGCCAGCCAAGGCCCGCGCGGGCTACGATCGGGCGCACCGATCGGCGGCGAGCTGCCCCCGGCCAGGATCGAGCCGAGCGGATACACCGCCAGATCCTCGGGCTTGATGCTGCCGATATCGGCCTGGATCATCTGGCCGACCTTCTCCTCCAGCGTCATCTTCGCCATCAGCTCGGTGACGAACTTCTCGGTGGCGGGATCGATCAGGCCCTGGCTCCTGGCGGCCGGCCATTTCTCGGGATGCGCGGTGGAGGACAACGCTGTCGGCGCCTGCTGCGCGACTGCCGGCGTCACGGCGAGGATGGTGGTTGCCAATAGCAGCTTCAGGCCTGCGGACATGCTTCTCTCCCGGATGGTCTTGGCAGCGCGATACCGCAGGACCGGCGCCCAAGTCCATGCGCCCCGCGAACTTTGCCGCAGCTAGTTGCCCAAGACCCGCAGTGCCATCGCGATCGGCCCTAGCGGCCCCGCCTGGTCGCCCAGCAGCGGGGAGACGACATAGGGCGCGGGCGGCACCGTCAGATAGCCGGCGATGCTCTCGCGCAGCAGTGGGTCGATCCGCGCGAGCAGGTGCGGCTGGCGCTGCATCACGCCGCCGCCGATCGCGATGCGCTGCGGCCCCGCGGTGGCGACCATGGTGTGGCAGAGCAGCGCGATCGCCGAGGCGACCCGGTCCCACACCGGATGGTCCGCGCCGACCTGCTCGACCGGCTGGTCGCCGAGCGCGGCGCGGATGCCGGTGCCGGAGGCGAGGCCTTCGACGCAGTCGTCATGAAAGGGGCAGCCGCTCGGCGCATGGTCCTCGGGGAGCCGGGGCACGCGGATATGGCCCATCTCGCAATGGCCGATGCCGCGCGTCGAGTGGCCGTTGACGATCAGCCCCACGCCCACGCCGGTACCGACGGTCACATAGGCGAAGTCGCGCAGCCCTCGCCCGGCGCCCCATTGAATCTCGGCGAGCGCCGCGCCGTTGACGTCGGTATCGAACGCCATCGGCACGCCGAACGGTGCGGCGAGGCGGCGGGCGACATCGGTGCCGCTCCAGCCCGGCTTGGACGTGGTGAGAATATGCCCGAAGCGCGCCTCGGCGGGATCGAGGCAGACCGGCCCGAAGCTGGCGATGCCGAGCGCGGCGAAGCCGTGGTCCCGCCACCAGCCGGCGAGAACAGCCTCCAGCGCGGCGAGCGTGGTCTCCGGCGCCTGTGTCGGCACCATTTCCTGCGCGACGATCCGGTCGGGACCATGCGCAAGGGTGAGGACGCATTTGGTGCCGCCGAGTTCGATGCCGGCGACGGGAAGCTGCGCGGTCGACATCAGCAGCGGACGCCCTGGCCCGGCTGGTTTCCCATGCAATCAATCGCCACCGCCTCACTCCTCCCCGACGGCCGGCAGCCTACCGGTCCGTTCGCCCAACAAGATGCGCGCTGCGCAATCCGGTCCCTCTGCCCGGCAGCGGCGCCGGACACAAGAATAAACTTATTCGATTGATTTAATGGGCGATCAAGCGCCGACGCTCGGGCGCTCGGCGGAGGCCTTCCACAGGGCGCTGCTCTTGGGCAGCAGGAAATAGCTGAACGGCAGGATCGCCGCGCCGACCGCTGGGGCATCGGCGGAAAGCTGCGCGCGGGCGATGGGGGCAAGCGCCGGCGCATCGCCGCCCTGCTCGGCCAGCAAGGCATTGGCGCGTTCGGCGAGCCGATCGACATGCCGGCCCGGCAGGCGGCCGCCGATCAGCACCGCTTCGGGATTGATCAGGCAGTTCACCGCGAGCAACGGCTCGATCAGCAGCCGTGCCGCCTCCTCGATCCAGGCATCGACCACGGCTTCCAGCGCCGGATTGCCGCCGTCGCAGGACAGCATATCCTGCACGCTGTAGCCGGCCGCCTCCAGCGGGGCGGCGAGCCCCGACAGCGAGACATGCGCCTGGATCTGCCGGACCACGCCGTCCCTGTCGCGATGGGTGAGGAAGCCCAGCTCGCCGCTGCGCCCGGAGGCCCCTCGGAAATAGTTGCTGTCGATCACCAGCCCGCCGCCGAGCGCGGACGAGATGAGGATGTAAAAGAAGCTCGAATGCTGGAGGCCGAGCCCGAGCTGTAGCTCGCCCATGGCGGCGGCGGCGGCGTCGTTCTCGACAAACACCGGCACGTCGAGCGGCCAGGCGAGCAGTTCGGCGAGATCGACCTGCTCCCAGCGGCGATAGGCATCGGGCTTGCCGGGCAGCTCGATCAGCCCGAGATCGTCCGGGCTGGCGACGCCCAAGCCGACGATCCGCCGGGGATCTACGCCCGCCGAGGCGATCAGCATTTCCACCTCGGCATGGTAGAAGTCCGCCACCTGCTCGGGCAGGGCGAAATCGATTTCGCGCGCGGCGCGCGCCACCGTCTGCCCAAGGAAATCGACCAACACCAGCGTGACATGGTCGCGGTCGATGTTGAGGCCCAGCGAATAACAGGCCTGGGGATTGATGATCAGGTTGGTCGGCGGCTGGCCGCGCCCGCCGAAACGGCGCCCGGCTTCCTGGATCAGCCCGTCGGCGAGCAGCCGCTTGGTGATGTTGGCGATCGCCGCCGCGGTGAGCCCGGTGATACGGGCGAGATCGACCCGGGTAAGCGAGCCGTTGGCGCGGATGGCATGCAGGGTCACGCGCTGATTATGGTCAGCGGCGCGTTCGAGGTTGGTACCCGAAAGGCGGATCGGAGGGCGGCCGCTGGTCATTGTGGTTGCGATAACAGTCGATTTGCGCCCGGCGTGCAAGCGCGGAACCGTTCTCGTCAGTTGAATTGTGAAATTTGGTGAATAAAACAGATGGGTGTGGCCGTTCAGGCCATCCATGCTCCCGCGCCCCAATCTTTGGCGCGTCCGGCGCATCATTGGGGAGGAATATCGATGGGCAAGTTCACCCGCGCGATGCTCGCGAGCACCGCCGTGCTGACGTTCACCGCGGTCCAGGCTGCCGAGCCGGACAATGCCGGGCCGTATAATGCCAGCTTCCTCGCCGGTGGCATCGGGATCGAGCGGCCGCTGGCCGGGGCCGATGCGCTGCTCCGCTCGGGCGCGCCGGTGACGCTCTCGGCTTGGGTGAAGCCCGATGTCTTGCCGCAGGGCGTGGTGACGCTCCTCGCGTTCGGCGATCCCGCCGGTGATTGCCGCTGCCTCGGCCTGCGCGGCGGCGCCCTGCACTTCTTCGGCAGCGGCACGGCGGTGAACGGCACCGCCAAGCTTGCCGCCGGTCGCTGGAGCCATGTCGCCGCGGTGATCGAGGGCGGCCGGGTGCGGCTGTATCTCGATGGCAAGCAGGTGGGCGAAGGCGCGCTGAACGGCGCTGCGGTCGCCTCCCGGATCGCGCTCGCCCCCGTCGTCGCCGGCCAGGCCCATTTCGGCGGTGCACTCGTCCAGGCGCAGCTGCGCGGCGTCGCGCTGGGGGCGGCCGAAGTGCAGGCCGAGGCAGCGGCACCGCCCGCCTTCGACCTGGTTCAGATGTGGCAGGTGGGCGTCGGCTGGAACCTCCAGAAGACCGCCAATATCGGCATGACGCGCCAGCAGGACCCCTGGACGCTGCCGCAGAGCGACACCGCCTATACCACGGCGGTGGCCAAGCCGGTGCCCGCCCTGCCGGCCCTCGCGCCGGCCGGGCCGCTGCGCTGGCAGATTCATGGCTGGCAGCTTGCCGCCGCCCCCGGCGTGCCCGCCGACGGCGCGGCGCTGTCCCGGCCCGGCAAGCCCGAAGGCACCTGGTACGCCGCCACCGTCCCCGGCACGGTGCTCACCACGCTGGTTGATCGCGGCGTCTATCCCGATCCCTATTACGGGCTGAACAACCTCAAGATCCCCGAGAGCCTCGCGCGACAGGACTATTGGTACCGCACAGGCTTCACCGTACCCGTCGAAGCGGCCGGCAAGCGGCTGACGCTCGTGTTCGGCGGCATCAACTATGCGTCGGAAGTCTGGGTCAACGGCCAACGCCAGGGGGAGACGCGCGGCGCCTTCATCCGCGGCCAGTTCGAGATCGTGCCCGCCGCCGGGGAGAATGTGATCGCCGTCCGCGTCTCGCCGCCGCCGCATCCGGGCATCCCGCACGAACAATCGATCAAGGGCGGCGTAGGCGAAAATGGCGGCCAGCTCGCGATCGACGGCCCGACCTTCGTCGCGACCGAGGGTTGGGACTGGATCCCCGGCATCCGCGACCGCAACACCGGCATCTGGAGGCCCGTGGAACTGGTCGCGACCGGCGACGTCAAGATCGGCGACCCGCATGTCGTAACCGACCTGCCGCTGCCGCGCATCGACAGCGCCGATGTCTACATCACCGTGCCCTTCGAGAACCGCGCCGCCACCGCCCGGCAGGTGACGATCCGCGCCGCCTTTGACGACGTCACCGTGGAGAAGACCGTCACCGCCGCGCCGGGCAAGGGCGAGGTCCGCTTCGCGCCGTCCGAGTTTCGCCAGCTCACCGTGCGCAATCCGAAGCTGTGGTGGCCGAACGGCTATGGCGACCCCGCGCTGCACGACCTGAAGATCGAGCTGGCGGCAGGCGGCCAGCCCAGCGACAGCAAGGCGCTCCGCTTCGGCATCCGCGAAGTGAGCTACGATCTCTCGCTGTTCGATCATCTCGGCCAGCTGCGCCGGGTGAACGTGCAGACCACCGATGGCGGGCTTGCCGGGCAGCAGCTGATCGACGTCCGCCACGCCGCGCTCAAGCGCAGCCCGACCGGCTGGGCGGCATCGCTCACCCCGGCGGGGGAGACCTCGAAAGCCGTTACCGCCATCCCCGACGAAGCACTGCCCGAGCCGCATCTCGCGCTCCGCGTCAACGGCGTGAAGATCGCCGCGCGCGGCGGCAACTGGGGCATGGACGATGCGATGAAGCAGGTCAGCCGCGAACGGCTCGCCCCCTATTTCCGCCTCCAGCGCGAGGCGCACATGAACATCATCCGCAACTGGATGGGCAACAACGACGAGGACGAGTTCTACGATCTGGCCGACGAGAACGGCATGATGGTGCTCAACGATTTCTGGCAGTCGACCCAGAATTTTCAGGTGGAGCCGGACGATGCCGCGCTGTTCCTGGAGAATGCGCGCGACGTGGTGGCGCGCTATCGCAACCATCCCTCCATCGTCGTCTGGTTCGGCCGCAACGAAGGCGTCCCCTACCCCACGCTGAACGAAGGGCTCGACAAGGTCGTCCACGAGCTTGACGGCACCCGCTGGTACACCGGCAGCTCCAACGAAGTGAACCTGCAGGGCTCAGGCCCGTATAATTACCGCGCGCCGGTGGGCTATTTCACCGATCTCGCCACCGGCTTCTCGGTCGAGACCGGCACGCCCTCGCTCTCGACGCTGGAATCGGTGGCCGCCACCATGCCGGCCAAGGATCGCTGGCCGCTTTCCGACACGCTGGCCTATCACGACTGGCATTTCGGCGGGAACGGCGACACCAAGAGCTTCATGGCCGCGCTCAACGCGATGTTCGGCCAGCCGCTGAGCTTCGAGGATTTCGAACGCAAGGCGCAGATGATGAACCTCGAGACGCACAAGGCGATGTTCGAGGGGTTCCTGGGCCATCTCTGGACCAAGAACAGCGGCCGCCTGCTGTGGATGACCCACCCCGCCTGGCCGTCCAACACCTGGCAGATCTACAGCTGGGACTATGACACCCAGGCCTCCTATTACGGCGCGAAGAGCGCGGCCGAACCGGTGCACATCCAGCTCAACCTGCCGGACAACCAGCTGGTGGTGCTCAACACGACGCGCGACGACCAGCGCGGGCTCACCGCCAAGACCCGCGTCGTCAGCCTCGACAATGTCCAGCTGTTCGCCCGCACCGACAAGGTCGACGCTCGCGCCAACCGGGTGACCACGCTCGACGCGGTGCCGCTCGACCGGCTCTATGCGGCGAGCCCGATGCTGCTCGTCGAGCTGACACTGAGCGATGCCAAAGGCGCGGTGGTATCGCGCAACTTCTACTGGCGGGGCCGCGACGACACCGCCTATCGCGCGCTGGAAAGCCTCGCCTCGGTGCCGCTGGACGTGCAGGCGAGCACGCCGAAGCAGGAGGGCGAGGACAAGGTTATCGCGGTCACCGTATCCAACAAGAGCAATGTGCCGGTGCTGAACGCCAAACTCACCCTGGTCGATGCCGAGGGCAAGCGCATCCTGCCGGCCTTCTACAGCGACAACTATGTCTCGCTGCTCCCCGGCCAGCATCGGGTGCTGAGCGTGCGCTATCCGGCGAGCGTGTCCGCCACGGCGCATCTCGCGGTGCGCGGCTGGAACGTCAACGCGGCCAATGTCGCTGCCACGGGCAAGTGACCCGGTAGGCCGGCGCTCAACCTCCCGGCGCCGGCCGGGAGGCGGACGTCACCAGCCCGTGCTGAGCCCGATCCGCAGGTTGCGCGGGCGCAGCGGCGTCAGCTGATCGCGCAGGCTGAGGGTGAACGGATTGCCGAACGCGAACTGGTTGGCACGGCGATCGGTGAGATTGGCCAGCGTGATGCTCAGCTCGGCGCCGCCCACACGGACCGCGGCGAAGGCGTCGGCCGTCCAGTAGCGCCCCTGGCTCACGTCGAACAAGTCGCCGGTGCCCAGCACCGAGCGGCCGGTATAATCCGCAGAGACGCCGATGCGGGGACGCGCGGCGGTGTCCTCCCACGCATAGGACAGCGCGGCGTGGGCGGCGAAGGGCGGCGTTTCCGGCAGCCGGCGATTGTTGCGCCGGGAAAGCGCCGCGATCGGGCCGTCGACATGGTTGTCGGTGAACAGGAACGAGGCCTGGGCGCGTAGCCCGCGCACCGGCACCCAGTCGAGATTGCCTTCCACCGCGAGGATCTTCGCGCCGCCGATGTTCGCGGTGTAGGGCTGGCCGCGCTGGGTGATCAGATCGGCCTGCACATTCTCCCACCAGGCGGTGGAGACGCTGCCCGATGCCGCCAACCCGGTGGCGTGGCGGCGCAGCTTGCGCAGGCCCGCCTCTGCCACGGTGATCGCGTCCGGCTTATAGTCCGCCACCCGGCCCACGCCAGGCGCGACGGCAAGGCCGCCGGTACGGTAGCCGGTCTGGAATCGGGCGAACAGCGCGAAGTCCGATGCGAGCTGCCACGAGGCGGCGACCGTCGGGTCCAGGCGCCGCGTCAGCCGTCCCTTGACGAAGTTGGAAGGCCGCGCCTGCGCGGAAGGATCGCCATCGGTACGTGCCACCGAATAGCGCGCACCCGCGGTGATCGAGATGCGCGGGGTGAGCGCGACGGTCGTCTCGCCGAACGCGGATCCGGCCCTGGTCACGTTGGTGACACCGACAATGCTGGCATCGAAGCCCGCCAGTGCGACGCTGCGGGTCAGCACGTCGCGGTCGCGCACCAGCGTGAGCCCCGCCACCCAGCTGTTGCCGTTCGGCAGCGAGCGCGACAGCCGCGCTTCCTCACTCAGCAGCAGCTTGTCGTGGTTGGCGCGATAGATGGTGCGGGGGCTCAGCACCGCACCGCGCGGGCTGCGCAGCGTCGCGTCGAACGTCTCGCGCGTGTCATAGCCGGCGATGCCGCTCGCGGAGACGAAGCGCAGCCCGCTGTCCCAGGTCTTGCTGACGACCAGACGCCCGAACAGCAGATGGTTGTCGAACGGCTGCGCCAGCAGGGTGCGCCGCGCCAGCGGGCCTTCGCGGCGTTCGGCATATTGCCCGTCGGCGGTATCGATCCACTGGCCGGCAAAGCTGGCGTCCACTTGCCAGCCCGGCCCCGGCGCGACGCGCAGCGCCGCACGGACGCCGGCGGTATCGCTGCGATTGACGTCCCGGATCTTGCGATCCGCGTCGTACAGATAGCCGCCCTCGTGGATGCGATAGCCCAGCACGCGCACGCCCACGACGTCGCGCAGCAGCGGCAGGTTCAGCATGCCGGCAAGATCATAGCCGGCCTGGGCGGCAGGGGTGGCGGTGACGCCCAGCGTGGCCGCGGTGGCGGTATCCTGCAGGTTCACCGGGTTGGAGGTCAGCCGGATCACCCCGCCGATCGCGCCCGAGCCGTACAGCGTGCCCTGCGGCCCCTCCAGCACTTCCACACTCGCCATGTCGTACAGCCGAAGCCCCGGCTCCGGCCCCGAATAGTTGAGCTGGACGTCGTCGAGGTAGACGCTGGTCGGTGCCTGGGTACTGCCGTTGAAGCTGCTGTCGGCAATGCCCCGGATGAACACCTTGTTGCGCCCGGCGCCGAGCTGGGTGCTCTGCAGGATCGGCAGCTGATGCGCCACATCGCTCAGCGTGCCCGAGCCCATGGTCGGCAGACTGCCGCCGTCGGAAATCTGGGTGAGGCTTCCCGGATAGCGCAACAGCGTCACGCGCTGCTTGCTGGCGGTGACGACGATCTCCGGATCCGGCGCCGATGCCGCGGCGGCGGGATCGACGCGCGACGGCACGGGGGCGGGCGGGCGCACCGCGCGAACCGCTGCACGCTCGATGCGATAGCCGCCGCCAGCGAGACGCCGGGCCCGATAGCCGGTGCCCTTCAGCAGCTGACGGAGCGCGGCATCGACGCTGCGAGCGTCGCGAACCGCCGGGGTGGGGATGGCGCGCAGCCCCGGATCGGTGCTGACGATGTCGGTGCCGGTCTGGCGGGCGAGCTGGCCGATGGCGCTGTCGAGGGTCGACGGCGGCAGCAGGATGGGACGGTGCTGGGCGAGCGCGGGCGATGCCGACAGGGCGAGGACAAGCGCGAGGCTAAGGCGTGTTGGACCCCTGCTCCGCCAGAATCCATTGCTGCCCGTCACGTCGCGACGTCGCCCCGATCAGTTCGGCCAGGCGCGGTACATCGCGATCGGCGACGCCCGAGAGATGAACGACACCGGTGAACGGCCTTTCCGACAACGTGCCCCGAAGGGCGATCTCCGTGCCGTAAAGACGTTTCAGGGTGCCTGCAACCTCGCGCAGGGGCTGCCCGGCGAAGCTCAGCCGCCCGTCGCGCCAGCCGCCGACCAGCGCGGGCGCGATCCGCGTGCGCACCACATCGCCGCCATCGGCGCGTGCCGAAAGCGCGTCGCCGGGGTGCAAGGTGACCGGCCCCGCCTCCGGCCGGAACGCCACCGAGCCTTCGGACACGGCGACCTGCACCCGCCCGCCCAGATGCGCGACGTTGAACACCGTGCCGAGATCCTGCACGGCCACCGCGCCGACCTTCAGCGTGAAGGTCGCGGCGGCATCATGGCGGATGTGGAACAGCGCCTCGCCGCGATCGAGCGTCGCGACGCGCGGGTTGGCGCGGTCCAGCGTCAGCTGCGTCCCGCCGCTCAGTTCGATCCTGGTGCCGTCGCCCAGCGCGATCGTCTGCCGCTCGCCATCGCGCGTGGCCACCTGGTAGGGCTCGGCGCGCGGCTGCAGCGCCGGCACCACCGCGAGCGCGAGGGCCGCGGCCGCCGCGGCGCCACCCGCCCACCACAGGCGGTGCCGCGACGCGGGGCGATTGTCGTTCTCGGCCAGCGGCGCTAGTTCGGGGAAGCGTGCCCCGGCGATCATCCGATCGGCGGTTGCGATCCGGTCATAGGCATCGGCATGCGTGGGGCTCGCCTCCAGCCAGGCGATGAATCGAGCCCATTCGGACTCGTCGGCAGCCGCCAGCCGCAGCTGCCAGGCTATCGCCTTCTCGATCGCGTCTGCCGTCTCAACCTGCACGGTCGGAACCCCTTTCGTTATCGAGACGACGTCGCGCGGGGGAATCCGCACCAGCGGAATCCAGCCGCTCCTGAATTTTCCGATAGGCACGTTGCAACAATTTTTCGACGCCGCTCACGCTGATGCCCAGTTGCTCGGCGATCGCACGCTGCGGCCGCTCGTCCAGCCGGAACAGCCGCAGCGCGGTCGCCATCCGCTCGGGCATCTCGGCGATCGCCTCTTCCACCGCCTGCCATTCGCTGCGGGCGACGAGCGTGCGCTCCGGATCCGGCAGTTCCTCGGCGCCGGGCTGGGTTTCCATCCAGCCGGCGTCGCGGCTGCCGCGGCGCCCCGCGGCGATCCGGCGATCGGTGGCCAGGTTCGCGGCGACCCGGTACAGGAAGGCCGCAGGCTGGGCGATCGGCTGCGCCGCCAGCTGGTCGATGCGCAGCCACATGTCCTGCAAGGCATCCTCGGCATCGTCGCGGTTCCCGAGCCGCGCGACGAGCAGGCGCAGCAGCATCGGCCGCTGTGCCAGGAACACCGCCTTCAGCCCGTCGTCACGCACGCCTATCCGATCCCCGCACCGGGGTCAGGCCGGAAACGCCAGCCCCTCGGCAACAGCCATGTCGGCGATCGGCAGCCGGTGCAAGGCCTTGGCTTCCACAATGCGCGCCGCGGCGATGCGGTCGCCCGCGCGTTCGCCCGCGCCGGGATGGCACATCACCAGATGCATCGCGCCCGGGCGGCGCAGGAAGCGCGGGAACAGCGCGGCATAGTCCCCGCGGAAGTCATAATGGCCGGAAAAGCCCTGGTTGGTGCGCAATCCCAGCGCCGCGGCCGCCTTACGCAGCCCGCGGCTGTGCCAGGCGCTGCCGATCGCCTTGCCGACGAACGGCCGCTGCAACATGGCGAGCGCGCCGTCGGTGCAGTCGCGCACCCATGCGCCCGGTGCCCGTGCGACGGTTTCCGCCAGGACCAGATCGCGAATGCCGGGCAGTGCATGGGCATGCTGGTGCCCGTCGATGAAGTCCGGCGGCCGGCGCCGCGCCGCGAAAAAGGCATCGAACTGGGCAGAGATCTCGGTCGCCACTTCGTCCAGCGGCACCTGCCAGCCGCGCGCGGCGCGCGCCAGCGGATCGATCTCCGGCATGCGGCCGTCGGGTGCGAAGCGGCGCATCGCCGTGCGCGGCACCTCGCCGGTCAGCGTCAGATGGAGGCCGATCTCGACATGCGGCGGCAGGTCCGCCAGCATCCGCGCATCCTCCGCCCAGCCGGGCATCACCGCCATGCAGCTGATCGCGTTGACCTTGCCGGCCTGGGCAAGCGCGACGATGGCGGCGCTGATCGCGGGCGAATAGCCGAAATCGTCAGAGCAAAGAATGAGACGGGACAAGCACCGGTCCTTCGAGATGCTGATACTGGCGTTCGCGGATACAATTGCTGAGCAGCCGTCGTCGCTGCAGCCGGCGCGCGAGGAAGGTATAGAAGAACCAGTCGCCTGCGCGGGGGGCTGCGGCGGAATAGAGGAGGCGCTCGAACAACGTCCAGCGGATCGACTCCCGGCCGCACGCGCGCGGGCTGGGCATGCACCACATCGCCTCCGAATAGCCCATGCGGCCCTGGCGCATCGTGCGGTGGATCACCTCATGATCCTCCAGCACGAAGTTCCAGCGCGCCGGGTCGAAGCCGCCCGCGGCGCGCAGGCTGCGGGTGCAGAATGCCTGGCCGGCGCCACCGGCATGGCATTGGCCCGACAGCAGTTGCGTCATCGCGAGGAAACGCCGGGATTCCACCATGCGCGCCGCCGCGCCCATTTCCGGCGGGATGAAATAGGCGCCAGCCGCGACATGGCCCGGGCGGGACAGGATCGCGGCGGCCGCCTCCAGATAGTGGCCCGGGTAGAGGGTGTCGGCATCGCAGGTCGCCACCCAGCGGGTCCGCACCCAGGCCAGGCCCGCGCGCAGCGCCGCGACCTTGCCGGGGGTGCGCTCGGTGATCAGCAGATAGTCGAGCCTGCCCTGCCGGCAGGCGGCCTCGGCCACCGCCGCACTGCCGTCGGTCGATCCGTTGTCGACCAGTACGAGCGTGAACGGGGTGTTCTGGCGGGCAAGGCTCTCGATCGTGGCGGGGAGATAGTCGCGCTCGTTGAAGAACGGGATCAGGACGGTCCAGGCAAGCGCCGGGCCCTGCGGTGCGGCGTCAAAAGGCTCCTTCGAGAGATCCAGAAACATCGCAGCGAGCATCCCATCGTGTCGAATGGATGCGGGGAGCGCCACCAGAACCGCGCGACGGCCAACTATTTGCCGCCGGCTGGTTTCTGGCCCGGCCAACGCCTCCCCGCCCAATCAGATGACGACATATTCGCGGCCGATCCACACCGGCTCGGCGTAAAAATTTCGAAGCCGTTAACCCACCGCGGCGCGACGAAGCGCATGGCGGCGCGGCGACGGCGTTGCGCCGCTGCCATGGCTCGATCTTCGCAACGGACGCGCGGCCGATCGCCGGCCTGTTGCGGCCTCTTCACGGGGTCGCCGCATCCACGCCTATCGCACTGGTGCCGGCGCCCCCTGGGGCGAAGAGCGCGGTCCGCTCGCCTATGTCCGCCGCGATCTGGCGCGCCAGGGGTTTACACGGAGGCCCGGCTTTGGCTTGGGTGGGCGCACGTAGAAGCGAAGAGGGTTCCGATGAAGCGCATCCTGTTGGTGGTCTTGGCCGCGATCGTGCTGGTCGGAGGCGCCGCCTTCGCCTTCACCCGGATCAAGCCGAGCGGCATTCCCGTGGTCCGCGCCGTCGCCGTGGCGACGCTGCCGCACGATAGCAGCGCCTTCACCGAGGGGCTCTTCTTCGAAAAGGGCGCGATGTACGAGAGCACCGGCCAGATCGGCGAATCGGTGATCCGCAAGCTCGATCCCGCCACCGGCAAGGTGCAGCAGGAAACCTCGCTCCCCGCCCCCTATTTCGGCGAGGGCATCGTCGCCTGGGGCGACAAGCTGTTCCAGCTCACCTGGCAGGACAAGACCGGTTTCATCTACGGCCTCGACACGTTCGAGCCGCGCGGCACCTTCTCCTATACCGGCGAAGGCTGGAGCCTGACCCGCAACGACAAGGGCATCATCATGAGCGACGGCACCCCCGTGCTGCGCTTCCTCGATCCGGATTCGATGGAGGTCACCTCCACGCTGCGGGTGACCGCCAATGGCTGCCCGCTCGCCAATCTCAACGAGCTCGAATGGGTGGACGGCCAGATCTACGCGAACATCTGGCAGACCAACCTGATCGCCAAGATCGATCCGGTCAGCGGCAAGGTCACCGGCTTCCTGGACGTGAGCGCGCTCGGCCCCAAGGATCGCGGCACCGACAATGTCGCCAACGGCATCGCTTATGATGCGCCGACCAAGCGGCTGTTCGTCACCGGCAAGCGCTGGCCGCAGCTCTACCAGGTGAAGGAGGGCGACACCGTCGCCAAATCGGCCGAGGCGGCGAAGCTGACCAGGTGCAGCCAGCAGTAAGCTGGCCGCTCCCGCCTTCTTGTCCCCCTCCCGCCAGCGGGAGGGGGGTAGAGAGGCGGGAGGGTCAAACC
>JAPJRE010000388.1 GCA_030824725.1 Sphingomonas sp. | reverse complement strand
GTGCTGGTCGACGAGCGCGATCCTGCTGGCAGCCCGCTCCAGGCCAAGGGCGTCGGCGAGCTCGGCATCTGCGGTGCGGCCGGGGCGATCGCCAATGCCATCCACCACGCCTGCGGGGTGCGCGTGCGCAGCTTCCCGATCACGCCGGACAAGCTGCTCGAGCAGCTGCCGGAGGTGTGAGCCAAGCAAAGGCTTCACGGATGAAAGGTCAAACCTTATAACAGGTTAAGGCGAATACTACCCAGGATGGAATTGTCAGTGGGACCCCCGCCCGCTAGGCATTGTTTCGCTAGCGGCGCGGCCCCGGACAGCGGGTCGCCCCTCCATTCGTCGGCGTTCTGCCGGCGGGGACACATCCAGGACAGGGGAGCATCCGGGGTGCCGAACTACCCGTTGACGCGATTTCACGAACAGGCGTCGCTCACGCAAGCGGAAGCCGAAGCCCTGCGCGGGATGGGTGATCCGGAGATCGTCGTGCGTCGGGGCGGCACGATCCGCCGCGAACGCGATCCGGTGCACGCGATCTACCTGCTGCTCGAAGGCTGGGCCACCGCGGCGATCCGGCTGCCGGCCGGCCAGCGGCAGATCGTCAAGATCCACATCACCGGCGACATGATGGGCACGCCCAGCATGGTGCTGGACACCGCCGCCGACACGCTGGCGGCGGTGTCCGAATGTCGGGTCGCGGCGGTACCGCTGGAACGACTCCGCGACGTGTTGATCGCCTCTCCGCGGCTGGGTCCGCTGCTGTTGATGTCGGTCCAGGTCGAACGGCTGGCGCTGATGGATAGCGTCGCGGCGATGGGCAAGTCGTCGGCGCGCGAGCGGATGGTGCGGCTGCTGCTCGACCTGCACGACCGGCTGGCCAAGATCGGTGCGGCGGAGGAGGGCCGTTTCGACATGCCGCTGACCCAGGAGCTGCTGGGCGATGTGCTGGGGCTCACGGCCGTGCACGTCAACCGGACGATGCGGCTGCTCGAGCGCGAGGGGCTGATTGCCCGGCACGGCCAGCGCATCGTACTCGGCGATATCGAGGCGCTGCGGAAACTCTCGCCGGTGCCGCCGCGGCGCATCCGCTTCGATCCCGCTTGGCTGCCCGCCTCCGGCGAGATGTGAGCCGTGTTCAGCCGAGCAGCGCGTCCACCGCGTCGAGCAGCTCGCGCTCGCGGAAGGGCTTGCGCAGCTGGGGCACGTCGCCCGGCAGATCCTCCGCCGCGTCGGTATAGCCGGTGAGCAGCAGGAAGGGCTGCGGCAGCCCTGCATCGCGGGCGCGGGTGATGAACTCGCCGCCGGTGCCGCCCGGCATCATGTAGTCGGTGATGACCAGCGCGGTCTCGGGCGCGCTGGAAAGGGCCGCCATGCCCTGGCTCAGAGATTCCGCCTCGGCAACGACGTGGCCGTGCGCGCGAAGCACTTCGGCGGCGGCTTCGCGGACGGCGGGATCGTCGTCGACCAGCAGGATCTCGGCGGTGCGAGTCGGCCGCTCGCGCAGCGTGTCGAGCGCGGGGGCGGGGGCGTCGGTCGCGGGCAGGATCAGGGTTGCGCTGGTGCCCTGGCCCGGCGCGCTTTCCAGCAGCAGTCGCCCGGCCGATTGCTCGGCAAAGCCATGCACCATCGACAGGCCGAGCCCCGTCCCGCGATCGCCCGCCTTGGTGGTGAAGAAGGGCTCCAGCGCGCGGCGCAGCGTCGCCGCGTCCATGCCGCAGCCGTCATCGTGCACCGCCAGCGCGAGATAGCCGCCGCGGGCAAGCCCGCGCGCCTCGTCGCGGCGTAGCAGGCGGGTCTCGACGATGATCGTGCCGCTGGTCCGCCCGCCGGTCTGGATCGCGTCGCGCGCGTTGATCACCAGGTTGAGCACCGCCAGCTCCAGCTGGTTGCGATCGGCGCGGACGGCGGGGAGGTTTGGCGCGCTGCGGATCGTGCAGGCGATGGTCGGCCCCACCGAGCGCTGGAGCAGTTCGTGCAGATCGGCAAGCAGCGCGCCGACGTCGATCGCCTCGGGGGTCAGCGCCTGGCGCTTGGCATAGGCGAGCAGCCGCGCGACCAGCGTGCGGGCGCGCTCGGCGCTGCTCGTCGCGCTGTCGATATAGCGGCGTGCCTTGGCATCCTCGCCGATCCGCGCGCGCAGCAGGTCCAGCCCGCCCAGGATGGGGGTCAGCAGGTTGTTGAGATCGTGCGCGACGCCCCCGGTCAGCCGCCCCAGCGCTTCCAGCCGCTGCGCCTGCAGCGTCGCCGCCTGACGCTGCCGGAAGCGGCGGAGTTCGCGCGTGAGGGCGAAGGCCAGTGCCGCGAACAGCGCCAGCGCGACGATGCTGCCGAGCGCCTGGCGCTTGGCATAGGCGAGCAGCCGCGCGACCAGCGTGCGGGCGCGCTCGGCGCTGCTCGTCGCGCTGTCGATATAGCGGCGTGCCTTGGCATCCTCGCCGATCCGCGCGCGCAGCAGGTCCAGCCCGCCCAGGATGGGGGTCAGCAGGTTGTTGAGATCGTGCGCGACGCCCCCGGTCAGCCGCCCCAGCGCTTCCAGCCGCTGCGCCTGCAGCGTCGCCGCCTGACGCTGCCGGAAGCGGCGGAGTTCGCGCGTGAGGGCGAAGGCCAGTGCCGCGAACAGCGCCAGCGCGACGATGCTGCCGCCGATCAGCACGATCCGCGCCTGGCGGGTGAGCGCGGCGAAGCTGCCCCGCGGCACCGCCACTTCCACCTGCCAGCCGGATTCGGGCACCGGCGCCACGGCGGACTGCATCGCTTCCGTTCCGTTCGCGCCTGACTGGGCGATCACCGCGCCGCGCTTGTCGAAGAGCCGTAGCCGCCAGCCGGGGGGAATCTCCTCGGCGAACAGCAGGTGCTGCATCGCGGTGATCGGCACGATGGCGGAGACGACATAGGGCGCCGCGCCATGGTTCAGCACGGGCGCGCGCACTGCGAACGCGGTCAGGCGGGGGCCCCGGATGACATGGCCGACCTGCGGCTGGCGGGTGCGCACCGCGCGGGCGAGGCTGACCGGATCGATCACCTTGCCCAGCTTGCCGCCGATCGGTTCCGGCAGGTCGAGCAGGCGATTGCCCGCGGAATCGGCGATGCTCAGCGTCGCCCACTCGGGATGGTCCTCCAGCAGCCTGCGCCCCAGTTCGGTGAAGCGGGGGCGGTCGATGCCGCCGTCGAGCGTCGGCGAGCGGCTGATCATCTTCACCGCGTCCACTGTCGCGGCGATCTCGCGCCCGACCAGCCGCGCGGTCGACCGGCTGGCGAGCGCCGCCTGGCGATCGAGCGCGGCGCGCTGCTCGCGCAGGGTCACCGCGCCATAGGCCGAGCCGAGGACGACGATCGGCAGCAGGCCGGTAAGACCCATCAGGATCAGCGAGCGTCGCAAAGTGACCCGTCCCCGTTCTCCGGGCCGATCATGCCCGTTTCGGATCAGGCATGTATTTCGGGAGGAAAGTCAAACCCATATCCTGGATCAATACCTAGGCATATAACGATCCGGCACGTTCATCGCCCAGCCTTGGGCAGGGCATCGGCGACGATGGAATCGCCCCGCCCTGTGCCCAGCGGGCCATGACTTCCCGCTGCGATCACAACGACCTGGCGGCCGTTCTTCGCAGCCCGATCGCGCATCGGCGTCGCCCGTCCGGCCGCCGGCAGGCGGCGTCGCCACAGCAGCTTGCGGGTCGTCACGTCATCGGCGCGCAGGTAAGGATCGCGCGCCGAACCCATGAACGCCACGCCGTCGCCGCTCAGCATCGGGCGGCCGAGCGAGGGGGACGCCGATGCGCGAT
>JAPJRE010000387.1 GCA_030824725.1 Sphingomonas sp. | reverse complement strand
CCAACAGGCTCGCCCCGCCCCATTCGCCGCCCAGCCCCAGCCCCTGTCCGAAGCGGAGCAGGCAGAGCAGCAGCGGGGCGACCCAGCCGATCATCGCATGGCCGGGCAGGCAGCCGATCAGCACGGTGGAGGCACCCATCAGCATCAGCGAGGCGACGAGGGTGGACTTGCGCCCGAGCCGGTCGCCGAAATGGCCGAACACCAGCCCGCCCAACGGCCGCGCGAAAAAGGCGACGCTGAAGCTCGCATAGGCTGCGACCTGCTGCAGCCACGGCTCCTGCGCCGGAAAAAACAGCGGGCCGAACACCAGCGCCGTTGCGGTGGCATAGATGTAGAAATCGTAGAACTCGACCGACGTCCCCACCAGGCTCGCGAACAGGATGCGGCGGTGGGAGGCGGGCGTGGCAGCATGGGCCATGTGCGATCCTCCGGCCGCCTCCCTCGGGCCAGTCATCGCGCGGGTCAAGCCGCGTTCAGCGGGCGGACAGTTTCGGCACGGTATCGAACCGCTGCACGCGTTGCACCGGAATAGGGAGTCGGGATATGCGCGAATCGCCGTTCAAGCGTCTGGTCTATGCGGCCTTCTTCAGCCTGCTCGCGGGCGTGCTGGTCGCCGCCTACAACCCTGTCGATCATGTGAAGGCCGATCTCCGCGCCGATACCAGCGGCGTGCGGGCCAGCCTGCACCTCGCCGTGCACGATCTGCTGCGCGGTTAAAACGAAAAGGGCGGGACTTTCGTCCCGCCCTTCCTTCCGGATCAATGCAGGCCGAGCAATCGGACCGCGCTCAGCATCAGCCAGTAGAGCACACCCGACAGCGCCATCGCCGCAGGCAGCGTCAGCAGCCAGGCCAGTGCCAGGTTGCGGATCGTCCGCGTCTGCAGCCCCGCGCCGCTCGCTACCGACGCACCGGCGACGCCCGACGACAGGATGTGCGTGGTCGATACCGGCAGGCCGAAAGTGTCGGCCGCGAGAATCGTGCCCGCCGCGACCAGCTCGGCCGAGGCGCCCATGCCATAGGTCATGTGCTGCTTGCCGATCTTCTCGCCGACGGTGACGACGATCCGCTTCCAGCCGATCATCGTGCCCAGGCCGAGCGCCAGCGCGACGACGATCTTCACCCAGAGCGGAATGAAGCGCGTGCCGGCTTCCAGGCTCTTTTGATAGTCCTTGAACGCCTTGAGCTCGGCGTCTTTGAAGCCTTCCGGCTTCTTGATCGCCAGCTTGGTGGTGTCGAGCACCAGATACATGTCGTTCCGCACGTTCGAGGTCGCCTCGGCCGGCACCGCGCTCAGCGAGCCATAGCCGGCGACGCGCAGGGTCAGGCTCTTCGACAGCGTCTCGAGCGCGGCGAACACCTTGGCCCCTTCGGCCTTGCGCTGCTGGAGCGCCTGGGTGAGCGTGGCACGCGCCTCAGATGCCGGCATCGCCAGCCCGCCGCTACGGGCATCGAACGCCGCGGTGGCGATGTTCGAGGTCTGCACGAAGGCCGGGGTCGAGCTCGCCGGCAGCGTGCGGTTCAGCGCATAGGCGGTGGGGGCGCAGCCGATCAGGATCAGCATGATTAGCCCCATGCCCTTCTGGCCGTCGTTCGAGCCGTGGCTGAACGAGACCGCGGTGCAGGTGAAGATCAGCAGCGCGCGGATGCCCTTGGGCGGCGGCGCGTTATCGTCCGGCGCGCGGTAGAGCTTCGGGTTGCGCACCAGCATGCGCATCACGAGCAGCAGCAGCAGCGCGGCGCCGAAGCCGATCAGCGGCGCCATCCACAGCCCGGTCAGCACCTTCTGCGCCTGGCTCCAGTCGACACCGGCGGTGCCGCCGCGCGAACCCGCCGCGATCAGCTGGTTGGCGAGGCCGACGCCCAGCACCGAGCCGATCAGCGTGTGGCTCGAGGAATTGGGCAGGCCGACATACCAGGTGCCGAGGTTCCACAGCACCGCCGCGAGCAGCAGCGAGAAGATCATGGCGAAGCCGGCGGCAGATCCCACGTTGAGGATCAGGTCCACCGGCAGCAGGGTGATGATGGAATAGGCGACGGCGCCGCTCGACACCATCACGCCCGCGAAATTGAAGAAGCCGGACCACACCACGGCGAGGTGTGCAGGCATCGAGTTGGTGTAGATCACGGTCGCGACGGCGTTGGCCGTATCATGGAAGCCGTTCACGAACTCGAAGCCGAGGGCGATCACCAGCGCCAAGCCGAGAAAGGCGAATGCGCCGAAAGCCAGCTCCTCGCCAACACCGCGCGTGTCGGTCAGCACGCTCCATCCGGCAAATGCCAGTCCCCCCACCATGATCGCGCCGAACAACAGCTTGGCGAGCGGGTGAGTTTGATAATCGAATCTGGGACTTCGCGGCGATTCTGCCGACGGAGCCTGTTCCACTGCGAGCGTCGCCATGATGATAGAGCCTTTGAGGTTGGCTTATGACAGGATAATGACAGGTCCGGGAATATGCTCAGCGAAGGCATTCCGTATGCGTAATCCGCACAAGCCTGCCGCCGGCATCGCGTTCCTCGTGGCGCCCGGGCGAGCACGCGGCATCGCGCACCGGCGTGGAGCGCCAGGCGACGACCGCCGCGATGATCGCGAGCGTCAACACGACCACAAGGCGCACCTTCAGTCGACGGGAAGTGTTCGGGCTTGTCATGGATTGATCTCGCGCGCCCCATAGTCGCCTGCGCGCTCGGAGGCAATGCGGACCTCCGGGCTTTTACGGTGAGCCGCTCGTCCGGACGCGGCATTGCATGCGCGCGCGGCGGCCCGCGGTCGCCAAACGCTTGCGGCCTGCGGCGTCGTTCCCTAGTTGTTCACAAATGTCGCTTGCCCCTTCCCCCCAGGACGCCCCCTATCTTCAGGGCCTGAACGAACCCCAGCGCGAGGCCGTGCTGACCACCGAAGGCCCGGTGCTGGTGCTGGCCGGCGCGGGCACGGGCAAGACCGCGGCGCTCACCGCGCGGCTGGCGCATCTGTTGTGGACTCGAAAGGCATATCCATCGGAGATCCTGGCGGTCACCTTCACCAACAAGGCCGCGCGCGAGATGCGCGAGCGCGTCGGCCGGCTGGTCGGCGAGGCGGTGGAGGGGATGCCCTGGCTCGGCACCTTTCACGCGATCGGCGCGAAGATGCTCCGCCGCCATGCCGAACTGGTGGGATTGCAGAGCAATTTCACCATTCTCGACACCGACGACCAGCTCCGCCTGCTCAAGCAGCTGATCGTCGCCAACGACCTCGACGAGAAGCGCTGGCCGGCGCGCCAGCTGGCCGGGCTGATCGACGGCTGGAAGAACCGGGGCATGATCCCCGCCGATCTCGATGCCGGCGAGTCCGAGAGTTATGCCAATGGCCGCGGACAGTCGCTCTACGCCCAGTATCAGGAGCGGCTGCGGCTGCTCAACGCCTGCGACTTCGGCGACCTGCTGCTCCACATGCTGACGATCCTCAAGACCAAGCGGGAGGTACTGGAGCAATATCAGAAGCGCTTCCGCTACATCATGGTCGACGAGTATCAGGATACCAACTCGGTCCAGTATCTGTGGCTGCGGCTGCTCGCGCAGGAGCGCAAGAACATCTGCTGCGTCGGCGACGACGACCAGTCGATCTACAGCTGGCGCGGTGCGCAGGTGGAAAATATCCTGAAGTTCGAGAAGGACTTTCCCGGTGCCGTCGTGATCAAGCTGGAGCAGAATTATCGCTCCACGCCGCACATCCTCGGCGCCGCATCGGGGGTGATCGCCAACAATGGCGGGCGGCTCGGCAAGACGCTCTGGACCGAGGTCGACGTCGGCGAGAAGGTCAAGGTG
>JAPJRE010000386.1 GCA_030824725.1 Sphingomonas sp. | reverse complement strand
GGTCCAGGGATCGAGCAAACTGCCCAGCCACAGGGCGACGAGCAGCACCAGCCCGACCAGCAGCCCGGCCGCAGGGAACCAGCGCATCGATCGGACGAAGGTCGCGTCGTCCGCCTTTACGGCGGGGAGTGGCAGGCGCGTCAGGAACTGAAGCGCGAGGACGAGTTCTTTCATGTCACGAGTCCGATGATCTGGCCGACGCGCGGGGTGCCGGGCCAGACGCGCAGGCTCAGCAGCGCGGCATGGGGCAAAGCGATGTTCCAGAGGTGGGGGAAGTCGAAGGCGCACAGGCTGGCGAGCGCCGCCCGCATCGCACCGCCATGGGTTACCACAAGGGTCGGGCGGTCGATGGCATCGATCGCGTCGCCGACGCGCGCGACGAGCGCCGGCCAGGTTTCGCCGCCGGGGGGCACATGACGCGCCGGTTCCGCCTGGAATACGGCGAGTGCCTCGGCGTCGATCGCGTCGAAGGACAGCCCGTCCCATGCGCCGAAATCGAGTTCGCGCCAGCGAGGGTCTTCGCCGGCTTCAAGGGACAGGGCGACCGCGATCTGCCTTGCAGGTACCGCACTGCGGGCGCGATCGGAGCTTACCACTGCGTCCACCGCCAGCCCGTTTGCGCGCGCGACGCAGGCGTCGACCCCCTCCGCGAGCGGCTGCGCATCGGTGCGACCGATCAACCGGCCCTCGGCCTCGGTGACGCCGTGCCGCAGAAGGTGGAGGACGATGCCGCTCATGCCCCGCCGGCGACGCCCGCTTCGGCAAAGGTTGCCATGCCGTTATGCGCCGCCAGCGCCGAGCGCAGCACCGCCGCCGCCACCGCCGCGCCGCTACCTTCGCCGAGGCGCATGTCGAGCCGCAGCAAGGGCGCCAGCCCCAGCCGCGCCAGCAGCCGCGCATGGCCCGGCTCGGCCGAGCAATGGCCGGCGATGCAATGGTCGACGATCGCGGGCGCTGCCGCTGCCAGGGGGGCGAGCGACGCGCAGCAGATGAAGCCGTCGAGCAGCACCGGCACGCCCGCATGGCGGGCGGCAAGCACCGCGCCGGCTATCGCCGCCAGTTCACGGCCACCCAGCCGCCGCAGCGTTTCGAACGGCGTTTGCGGCGCTTCGGCATGGACCTCGATCGCGCGGGCGATCACCGCGCCCTTGTGGCCGACGCCATGCGCATCGAGCCCCGTGCCGGGTCCCGCCCAGTCTGCGGGCGTGCCGCCGAAGCTGCGCAGGCACAAAGCGGCCGCCGCCGTCGAGTTTGCGATGCCCATCTCGCCGAGCAGCAGCAGGTCGGTATCGGCAGTCACCACTGCGGCGCCCTCCCGTAGCGCTTCCAGGCACTCGGCTTCGTCCATCGCCGGGCCGGTGGTGAAGTCGCGGGTGGGGCGGTCGAGGTCGAGCGCGACCACGTCCAGCCGCATCCCGATCGCGCTCGTCAGCGCATTGATCGCGGCACCGCCCGCCGCGAAATTGGCGACCATTTGCGCGGTCACCTCAGCGGGAAAGGCGCTGACGCCCTGCGCGGCGACGCCGTGGTTGCCGGCGAAGACCACCGCGCGCGCGGCGTCCATCGACGGGCGCTCGCGGCCCTGCCAGCCGGCGAGGAAGATGGCGAGGTCCTCCAGCCGTCCCAGCGAGCCCGGCGGCTTGGTGAGCTGCTGCTGGCGTTCGCGCGCGGCATCGGCGGCGCGCGGGTCGGCCGCCGGCAGCGAGGCAAGCGCGCGATCGAAGGCGGCTACGCTCGACAGATCGATCATGCCGCGCCCGCGCCGCTGAGAAGGGAAGAAAGGATGTGCACGCGTGTTCGCCCCGTTCCTGCAATGACAATCGACCGGACGCACAGTGCGCGCCCGGCAGCTTCTCGTCGCTCGAACGGAGGATTCCGCGCCGCGGCCGCACCCTGGACCAGGCGTGAGCGACTCCGTGCCGGCAGGTCTCCTGGCTTGCGGGTCAGTGCGGTTCGGGCGCCTTCTCGGGATCGCTCCCAATGGCCATTGCCCGGTCGCTCGCCGCACACAGTTGCAGGGGCAGCTGCGGCCTTGGGCGCCGAGGCGCCCGCACCGCATTCCCTTCTCGCCCGCAAGCGGGCACCGGCATGGGTTCGAAGGTAGAACCTTCGCCGCCCTTCTAGCTGCGCTGCCGGCGATATGCCAGCGCCGCAGTGCTTATTGATACAGCTGGGCGGTGCGCGGCAGCAACTGGTCGATGCGCACGATCAGGTCGAAGAGCGGCTGGATCGCCTCCGCGCCTTCGCCCAGCTCCTGGACCCGCCGCAGCCGGAAGGTGGCGGAAACAATCGCCCGGGTGGTGCCCGCAATGTCCGGCGCGCGGGCGATGATCGGCTCGTTGCGGTTTACCCGCACCAGCAGCCAGGCAAGCTTGTGCGCCGCGTCGATCAGCTGGATGCGCTCGGTCGTCAAAAACGCCCAGTTGCCGGTCGCGTCGATCACCGCGGCCGAAAGCCCATCCAGCGCGGCGAGAAGATGGCGGGGCCCGAAGGCCGCATCGTCGGGTGCCGGGGCCAGATCCTGCGTGATGCCGTCGAGCGAGATGGCGGCCAGCGCGCCGCGATTCGCGCGGGTGCGACCGGGCAGGACGGAACGGTTGAAGCGCGGCATCTGCATGGTAACTCCCCGACGAGGTGCGCCCTTTGTATCGCCCGCGAAACGCAACCGCCGTGACGCCCGTCACGCCGCAATGCGGCGGGACGACGTTGACCCTCCGGGCCGCCGTCCCTAGTTTTGGCCGCGATGTATGCAGGTGAACCCCCGCTGAGCCTTCCCACGATCATATTGGTCGAGGACGATCCCCAGCTGCGCACGCTGACCGCCCGCGCGCTCCAGGAAAACGGCTATACAGTGCGCCCAGCCTCCTCCGCGCCGGAGATGTGGCTGGCGCTGGAGCAGGGGCCGGTGGACCTGGTGCTGCTCGACGTGATGCTTCCCGGCACCAGCGGCATCGATCTGTGCCGCGCCATCCGTCAGAAGAGCTCGGTGCCGATCATCTTCATCTCGGCCAAGGGCAGCGAGACCGATCGAGTCGTCGGGCTCGAGCTGGGTGCCGACGATTATCTGCCCAAGCCGTTCGGCACGCGCGAGCTGGTGGCGCGGGTGCGTGCGGTGCTCCGCCGTGGTGCCGGCGAGCGCGACACCGCCGAGCGGCCCAAGGGCGAGATCCAGTTCGACGGCTGGACGGTCAACCTGCCGCGCCGCGAGTTGCTCTCGCCGACCGGTGCCGTCGTCGATCTGACCGGCGCCGAGTTCGACCTGCTCGTGACACTCTGCGACCATTCGGGCCGGGTGATCTCGCGCGAGCGACTGATCGAACTGTCGCGCACCCGACTGGGCGACAGTTCGGACCGCAGCATCGATGTGCTGGTCAGCCGGTTGCGGCGCAAGCTCTCCGATGCCGGCCACCAGGCACCGATCGTGACGGTGCGCGGCATCGGCTATACGCTCAACGTACCCGTGACGCGCAGTTGAGGGCGTTTCTCAAGCGTCCCTCTGGGCTGATCGGGCAGGTCTTCGCGATCCTGCTGCTGACCATCCTGATCGAATTCGCCGTATCGACCATGCTCTATGAGCGCGCCAGCCAGTTCGCGGTGCGCGACGACGAGGCCCGGCGCCTCGCCGAGCATCTGGTGATCGCGCGCAAGCTGCTTGCCGAGCAGTCCCCCGCCCGGCGCGAGGACCTGGCGCTCGAATTCACCACCTCGCGCTACGAGGTGCGGTGGATGCCGCAGCTGCCCAATGCCCTGCGCGAGCAGCCGGACCTGGATCGACTCTACGAGCAGGTGGTGCTGTGGGAGCC
>JAPJRE010000022.1 GCA_030824725.1 Sphingomonas sp. | reverse complement strand
GGAGTGAATCAGACCGTCAACGCGACTTCAAGGGCGGGTTTTTCAACACAATCGGCTGCTAGCAGACGCACTGCGATTAGCCATGCGCCGTGGGGCGGGGCCATTTAGAAGTGCTGCGCAGCTCGGTGTAGAACCGCGAGCGTATCAGCTCGTGCCGCTCCTTATGGCGCTGAAGCTTGAGGTAAAGCGTCTGCTGATTGCAGACGATGTCGGTATCGGAAAGACAATCGAAGCCGGCATGATCGTACGCGAGATGTTCGATCGTGGCCAGATTGATCGCTTTACCGTCATTTGTCCGCCACATCTTGTGGCTCAGTGGCGGGAAGAACTCGCAACGAAGTTCGATCTCGATGCAGTTGAAGTCACAGCGTCCAATGCGCGTTCGCTTGAACGGGGATTGCCGGCCTCGCAAAGCCTTTTCGAAGCTTATCCTTACACCATTGTTAGCCTCGACTACATCAAGGCTGACAATCGAAGGGATGAATTTGCACGTGCATGCCCAGGCATGGTCATTGTAGACGAAGCGCATAGCTGCGTGGGCGGTGACCAGGGGAAAAGCAAACATCAGCGGTACGAGCTGCTGCAGAGACTCGCAGCTGACGAAGAACGACACATGCTGTTCCTGACAGCTACGCCACATTCGGGCGATGAAGACGCCTACAACCGACTCCTCGGTCTCATTCATCCCGATTTCGCGTTGGGTCCCGACGGTGGTGATCGTAATGCCCGTGAGCGCTATGCCTACAGGCTTCAGCAGCATTTCGTGCAGCGCCGCCGCGCCGACGTCGAAGAAGATGAGTGGCAGGCTGCAAAGGCGTTTCCGAAGCACTTCGAGGACGAGCGAACGTTCACACTCACGGGTGACTGGGCCAAATTTCAGGAAGACGTTCTCGACTACTGCGTTGGGCTGACGGAGCGCGCGGGGGATAATTCGCAGAAGCGCCGTATGGCGTTTTGGAGCACGCTCGCACTCATGCGCTGTATCGGGTCGTCACCTGCTGCTGCCCATCAAGCCCTCACCAATCGCCTGGCAGGGCTGGGCGAGGAAAAGGAAATCCTGGCGGCCGTATTCGACGAAGAAGACGGACTGCTGACTGACAGCGACATCGAACCCGGAACTGGCGTAGCCGAGGACGAGCGCCGCGAACTAGAGACCCTAATCGGTGCAGCGGGAGAACTCTGCAGAAAGTTTGCACAGGATCCTAAATATAAGGGACTGGTCAAGACGCTGACCGAGCTCATTGAAGAGAGGTCAGCGTCCCCGATTATTTTTTGCCGGTATATCGCGACCGCTAAGGCCATTGGTGCCGCACTTGCAGGCAAGTTCAAATGCCATAAGATCGAGATCATTACTGGCGAACTCACACAGGAAGAACGCCGCGCCCGCATCGAAGCCATAGACCCTGACGATAAGCGCATCCTTATCGCAACCGACTGCTTATCCGAGGGCATCAACCTCCAAGCGTTGTTCGACGCTGTCGTACATTACGACCTTAGCTGGAACCCTACGCGTCACCAGCAGCGTGAAGGTCGCGTCAATCGTTTTGGCCAGCCATCGGCTTCGGTCTGGACGGTGATGATGTATGGCGAGAACAGCATGATCGACGGCGCCGTGCTGGAGGTCATTACTCGCAAGGCCGAGGCAATCCGCAAGGCAACGGGCGTGACCGTGCCCATCCCAGAGGACTCCACCAGCGTGTCAACTGCGCTGATGCGGGCTATGATACTGCGCTCAAATGGCGCACGCGCTCAGGGCGTGCTCGACCTGTTCGGCTCGAGTGACGCCATTGATCGGCAGTGGCGCGATGCTGAGGAGAATGCCCGCAAAAGTCGCGCGCGCTACGCGCAGGGGACGCTCAAGCCGGCGGAGGTGATCCCTGAATGGAAGGCCATGCGCGTCCTTCAGGGTGGTGAAAAAGAAGTGGAGCGCTTCACACGCCGCGCGTTGCAGCGCATTGGCCAGAATCTAGCCAGGACGGCAATACCGACGGTAGTCTTTGACCAGCTTCCAGAGGCGATGGTCGAAAAACTGCGGTCCCGAAACCTGACGGGCTCGCGGCGGATCAGTTTTATCGATGACCCGGCCCCCGGCGTTATGCACGTCGGTCGCGTACATCCACTTGTCGCGACCCTTGCCGAAAGCCTCGCCGAAGGCGCACTTGACCCATTGTCAGTGAAGGAAGGCCGGCCACTAGGACGGTGCGGAGCCTGGATGAGTAGGGACGTCACACAGATGACGACAATCCTGCTTCTACGCCTTCGATTTACCATGACAACCAGTCGCCGCGCCAACCGTACATTGCTAGCAGAAGAGGCTACGGGTCTCGTCTTTGAGGGGCTTGGCACGATGCCGAAACTCTCCGGCCCTGAAGCGCTCGCTTTGCTTGAGGCGGAAGCCGCTTCCAACATCGATGAAGGTGCTATCCGGCGCCGTGTGGAGCAGGCGCTAGCGCGGCTCGACACCTATGGCGACTCTGTCGCCACATTCGCCCAGCAACGGGCGCAGGTTCTCAGTGAAGATCACGAACGCCTGACCTTTGCCGCCAGGGGCGGTGCAACCACCGAAGTGAAAGCCGCGATCCCTGCCGACGTGATCGGACTCTACGTACTAATCCCGGAGATGGCATAATGGCCGGCAATAAGCGTTCAGCAGATATAGGCCTGGCCGCGATCCAGATTGAGGGTAGTCTAATCGCGCCCGCTGAGATCCTGCGTATCGCCCGCCAAGTGCCCGACGACAAGCTCGCCATCGAATATGGTAGCCTGAGAGGCACCGACCTGCGCGAGAAGATCTCGGGACTCTTCAACGTAGGTCGTGCCACCTGGCGCGGCTATGACCGAATTGAGCAACCGAGCATCCAGCAGACTGCAGCCTTCGTGCGGTCAATGCTGGAGGAGGTATTTGGTTTTGAACGGCTTGCCGATCCTGTTGACCATGAGCACGGTGGCCATCGCTACCGTATCGCTTGGGAAGCCTTAGGTGGACGTGTCCCCATCGTCGTCGCAGCGCCAGACGGGGAGGTAGACGCCTTCGGCAAAGCTCTGCCTGAGTTTGGCGATGGGTCACTCGGATCGCGATCCAAGCGCAGCCCGGCGGTGTTGCTGCAGGACTGGCTCAACGCAGATGATTCTTCCCTGTGGGGCCTCGTCTTCGCGGGTGATCGCGTCCGCCTCATGCGCGACAATGCCAGCTTCACCCGCCCGGCTTACATCGAGGCGGATCTGGGCGCGATTTTCCGGGACGAGATGTACGCCGATTTTACCGCGTTGTGGCTGCTTATCCATGCCTCTCGCTTTGGAGCTGAAGATGCCCCGCCGTCCGATTGCGCCCTTGAGCGCTGGCGCGACGCCGGTGAACAGACCGGTACTGAGGTGCGCGCACATCTGCGTGGCAATGTCGAGGACGCGCTACGTGTTATGGCGCAAGGCTTCCTCGACGCTGACGAAGAGCTACGCGCCAAGCTCGATAGTGGCCGCCTTTCCATGCAGGATTGGTTCAACCAGATCCTGCGTATCGTCTACCGGCTGATCTTCCTCGCCGTCGCCGAGGACCGCAACCTGCTCCATGCGCCCGAGACGAAGGCTGACGTGCGTCGCCTCTATGCCGACAACTATGGTTTCAACCACTGGCGTGATCGATCGGCCCGCCAGCTTGCCTACGACCATCATTTCGATAATTGGGAGACGATCAACATCGTCTTTTCCGCCCTGGAAAATGGCGCCACGCCACTCGGCCTTCCTGCGCTAGGCGGCTTATTCCGCGCTGATCAGACACCGGACCTCAACAACGCGAAGCTATCGAATCGAGCCCTCCTCAAAGCCATTTTCCGCCTCGCGTGGTTTGTCGACAATAACCACCGCGCCCGCATCAACTGGCGCGATATGGCGACCGAAGAACTGGGGAGCGTCTACGAAAGCCTTCTTGAACTCGTGCCCTTTCGGGAGAACGGGGGGCGCACGTTTGCATTCGCCGGCGGGGTGGAAACCAAGGGAAATGCGCGGAAGACAAGCGGTAGCTATTACACACCGGACTCGCTGGTGCAGACGCTGCTCGATAGCACCCTTGATCCGGTTCTCAACAAGGCGGAGAAGGCTGGCGGTGCCGACGCCATCCTAAAGCTAAAGGTTATCGATCCCGCCTGCGGTTCAGGCCACTTCCTGCTCGGTGCTGCGCGCCGCATGGCGAACCGTGTCGCACAAGTACGCAACGTCGATGCTCCCGACTATCAAGCGGCCATGCGCGATGTGGTGCGCAACTGCATCCACGGCGTTGATCGTAATCCGATGGCGCTGGAACTCGCCAAAGTCGCACTTTGGATCGAAACGGTGACCCCGGGTAAGCCGCTTGGCTTCCTCGATGCCAACATCGTTTGCGGCGACAGCCTACTCGGAATTTTCGACCTGAAGGCGCTCGAGGAAGGCATTCCAGACGAAGCCTTCAAACAGCTGAGTGGCGATGACAAGAAAGTTGCCGCTGATCTTCGCAAGCAGAACAAGGCCGAGCGCGAGGGTCAGGGCACATTCGACTGGGCAAGCGGCGGCGTCGCCGTCATGCCTCCCAGGAAAATGGCGGCTGATATGGGCCACCTTCGCGATTTGCCCGAGGATACGGTTGCAGAGGTCGAAGCTAAGCGCGCCAAATTTGCAGCCTGGGTAATCGATCCAAAACGCACGGCAACGCAGCGCGCCTGTGATTTGCAGGTGGCGGCGTTCCTGCTTCCGAAAATCGCGAAAGATGAAGTTGTCGCGGAGCCGCTGGTGCCCACTACGGCTACCGTGCGCCAGGTGCTGTCCGGCGAACCTGTCGATGCCAACCTGATCGAAGCGGGCGTTGCCGCCGCCAGCAGCGCCTCTGCGCTTCACTGGCCGCTTACGTTCCCCGAGGTCATGATCGGCCGCGGCGGCTTCGATGTTGTACTGGGCAACCCGCCTTGGGAAGTGATGCAGCTGAGCGAGGAAGAATATTTCGCCAGTCGAGATCCCGATATCGCTGCGATGAAGGGATCTCACCGCAAGAAAGCGATCGTAGATTTGGCCCACTCCGACCCTGCATTATTTCACGCCTACGAACGAGACAAGCGCCTCTTTGAAAGTGCGAACGAGTTCGCTCGCGCTAGCGGCCGATTCGATCTTACCGCACGAGGAAAGGTGAATACTTACGCTCTATTTGCAGAGCATTTCCTCAACCTCACGCGCGAGGGAGGCAGTGCCGGCGTGATCGTGCCCACTGGGATCGCAACTGACGCCACAACGGCTCCATTTTTCGCGCACCTGGTGGACGGCCAAAGGCTCGCTGGACTGACAGACTTCGAAAATCGCGAGAAGCTTTTTGGAGATGTCGATAGCCGCATGAAGTTCTGCGTGCTTACAATTAGAGCAGGCGTGGAGGCTGCAGAATTCGCCTTTTTCCTAACTAATCCAACACAATTGAAGGATGTGCGTCGCCGCTTCACCCTATCACCCGAGCAGATCGCCCGGATCAATCCCAATACTAAGGCCGCTCCCGTCTTCCGATCGCAGCGCGACGCCGAGCTCACCGCGGGGATTTACAATCGCGTACCCGTTCTGATTGAAGATGGTGTGGAGGGCGGCAACCCGTGGGGTGTCGAGTTCCGTCAAGGCCTCTTCAACATGACCAGCGACAGTGACCTGTTTCGTACTGCCGCAGAGCTCGCCGCTGCGGGATTTGCGCCCGATGGCCCCAACTGGGTGAGGGAACATATCATCACTAGCGACGCCGTGGCGGTCAATACGCAACGACAGCCCACACTGGCACTGGCTGGCGGCCGCGACACAAATCACTTCGACCTTCCAGACGGCGGGCCAGGGACGACGCGTCGCGAGCATTTTGTACCGCTCTACGAGGCCAAAATGTTCAACTTCTACGATCACCGCTTTGGAGACTATGCTTCACGCGGGGGCGAGCGCGGTTATCGCGTTATGCCCGAAACTAGTCTTCACTCTTATCAGAACCCAAATTTCGAAGCGACGCCTTTCTATTTTGTGTCGCAATCTGATTGCCAGCGGCAACTTCGTGACTGGAATCAGCGCGGTTGGTTTATCGGTTATAAAGATGTTACGGCGTCCACGAACGAGCGAACATCAATCTTTTCAGTCTTGCCACGTGTGGGAATTGGCAATACTGTTCAAATAGTTTTCAGCAATGTTCAGGTGAATTATCAAGCCGCTCTTATTTCGAACTTAAATAGTTTGGTGCTAGATTTCGTAGCGCGCACCAAGGTGTCTAACTTGCATTTGACCCACGGTTATCTAAAACAATTTCCTATTATTCCTCAGGGCGCGTACACTGAAGATGATATTTCGTTCTGCGTGACACGTGTCCTGGAGCTCACATATACAAGTGTATCTATGAGTGCGTTTGCAAAAGACCTCGGCTATAACGATAAGCCTTTCATTTGGAACGAAGGTCGCCGAGCATTATTGCGGGCCGAACTTGACGCATGGTACGCTCTCGCCTATGGTTTGGACCGTGAAGAACTGCGCTATGTGCTCGATCCTAAGGACGTGATGGGCGCCGACTATCCTAGCGAGACTTTTCGCGTTCTTCAGAAAAATGAGATCGCAAAGTTTGGCGAATACCGCACGCAGCGCCTCGTCTTAGCAGCCTACGACGATTTGCTCCGGCAAGGCTTGCGGCCGCGCAAGCAAGGGTATCGCTGATGCCGAGAATTACAACCTTGAAAACTGAAGGCATCATACGTGAGTGAAGTCGTATCTTTTAGATCTTACCGCATGCCCAATGCTGCATTTGAACAAGTGGTCGAGGAAGCAGGGGACGTGTTGCAGACCGGTGGCCGACCGGATTTGAAAAGCTGGGGCATTGGCCTTGGTGGGGACGCTGCGGCAGAGATCGGCGGGCAGTTGATGATGTTTAGCTGGCACCCCGACCGCGAGGCGTTGATCGAGGCGCTCCGTACATACCTACTGTATTCGGCCATGCCCCCGGTGGGCTATGATCTTGCTGCAGCTCAAACTCGCATCGATGCATCGCTAGATAGTTATGCTGCCCATGGCGATGCCCAGCAGCTCACAACCGACCTGCGTGACGCTCTTCGTACGCATATTCGAGTTGACTGGGCCGGCTCCATCGAAGAGCTTTCGTCCGGTGATACTCCGTTCGCACTGAATATCCGTAGCGCATTCCTCGAAGCGGAGGAAGATATCGTCCGGAGTTTGGACGAAGCGGAGATTGATGACTTCATCGATTTCCTCGATGGCTGGATGGCTGGAAGCTAAGCCAGAATGACAACAACCACGAGCCTTCGTGCAATCCGGATCCCCTTTGCCGTTAGCAGCGAGCTTCAAGGCGCCGCCAACGGCCAGGGCTATCGCGTCGCCATGGGCGAATCCAACGGCTGGCAATTTTGGCAGTCCGCCAGCGCGCCGGGCGAGATCGCAGTGGCCAGTGCTGGGATCGAAGGCCCCTGGTTCCTTTCCGTCCAGCACGGCGGCGTAGCGAGGGAGTTAAAGGCGGAAAAGGCTGAGCCGTGCGCGCGGGGCCACACGGCCGCCTTCGCATTCCCCACTCGCGATGCGCTGTACGAGGGCGTCCGCCGGGCATATGAACTTGCTCTATCTCTGCCCACCCTACCACTCGAACGCTTCAAGGTCGAAGTGGCCAAGATTGGTGCGACCGAGCGCGATGCCTTGGCCAGGCAGCGAGTGGGCCAGGAAATTTTCCGCGATGCGCTTATGACCTACTGGCGTGGCACCTGCCCGATGACCGGGATAACGGACCCCGAACTGCTACGAGCATCGCATATCATTCCCTGGGCAGATTGCCCGGATGACGAGGAACGCTTAAACGTCCACAACGGCTTGCTACTCTCCTCACTGTGGGACGCTGCATTCGATTCCGGCCTTGTTAGCTTCGACGAAGCTGGCCGCGTCCTCGCCGCGCGCGAACTTAGCAGGGCCGCCCGAGTTGAATTGCGTATTGAGGAGTCGCGGCCCATATTTTTGGTCGATGCTGTGCAGGAACGCATGGCTTGGCACCGAAAGCATCTCTTCCGCGGAAATCGATCTTGAAAGCCGCCTTCCGTTTTTCACAGAAAGAGCCTGCGGCAAAATCTTCGCATTAGCACTCATCCATGCATGACAGCCATGTATTAACCGACGGCAATACCATCATCTCGCAGACTCCCATTGAATGCATTTAATTTTTACGAAAAAAATAGTCTTGCCTGGGGCACGCAATGGCGCTCGATCCTACCATGATAGCGATAGGAACAAATGAAGGTAGCAAGCGAATACTGTTCGCGCCTGATCCGCTTATCTGGTATCGTCGCCGAGAAGGGCGACGTATCCGTAGCGCCACGACCGCTCTGCAGAGCCGCATATCAGCGTACAAGAACACGAGCTTTGCCGACCTTTTGCAGCTTTACGGCCTCAACAGGCCTTTGCACCCTTTCTTGTTCGAACCAGACCCGTTCGTCACACCCACGGAGACGCAGGTGATGCGCGGTTTAACTATACTCGCTAGTCGATTAGATTCTGGCGGCGCTGCTGACGCTATTGTCCGGTCGCTTTGGCGCCATTCGGAGCTCCCATCGGAATTGGTCAATTGCCGAATCCAGGCGGAGATAGCGCGCGTGGACCTGTACGCCGACGCTCATGGGCCAAACGGCGAGGTGTGGGCACTTGCGGTAGAAGCCAAGCTTGGCCACCGCATAACAAGGGGGCAGTTAGGCCGCACCTTCAGAGCGGCAAGCGCCCGGTATGGTCTTAATGATCTGCGCCGTCAAAGTTTCGTTGTTTTAGCTGTTTCCGCCGACGTCAGAACCAGCAGGTTCCTTCGGAGAAACGCAAACTGGAAGTATCGAAGCTGGCGTGGTTTCATGCTAGCTTTATTCAGGCGACTCCCTCATAATATTGATGAGGCTAGCGCGAGATTCCTAGCGTCCCTTTGGGCTCGCTGTGTGGGGATAGTATGACCATCGCATTACTAGAGCTCCCCGAAAGCGTTTTTACATACCTAACTGATCGTAGGGTCCGTAAAGCGGTCGACGATATACTCGATGAGCCGGAGCTTCCCGACGGCCTGTCCTGGGATGAGATCCCAACCTACTATCGCGCACTACTTTCTGCGTACGCTACTCAATCGGACTACATAGAAACGTTATCCCGCGCATGGGAAGCCATATGGGGGATGCGGTTTGCGGGGCTGGAGCACCTTTCGCCGGACGACCTGACAGACGAAAATTGGCTCGCGCCGGGAACTGAACTGTTTTGGGACCAGGGGTCCTATGGTCGCGGATTTCGAGAGCGGAGGCCAAGACGCGCGCTGATTTTCGTTTCGGTTTCGCTTGAGGCGATCAACGGCTTGCGAATCGGGTACAGGGTATTTGACGCAGGGTCGCCCGTCGATGTTGCCGCCGAAGGCTTTGCGATGGAGAGCGAGGAGATGATGTCGCCCGGCTGCATTGTACAATCGGGTTATGCCATCGACCTTTCCGAACTGACCCGTTTCGCGAGCATTGCCGAATCTGCAATCCTATCGCGCAGTTGACGCTCTTACGTTGCCTCCCGCCTACTTTGTGTGCAAATTCAAGCATCTGGGGGAACGAATGTTGGGGGAACAGGTGTACATCTCGCTCACGACAATTATAGTTGCGCTCGTAATTGCGTTGGTTATTTTGCTAGTGAAGCACGTATCCCTGAAGAGAACTTTGAAGTCGTGCGAAAAAGAGGTTGAACGCCTCAACGCACAAGCCCGGTTTCAAGAAAATAATGCGCAACATAGCGAGGCATTGCTGAAATCGTACAAAGACAGCAACAATTTAAGCGTAGCCTTCTTCACTGAAGAGGTTGTGAATAAGGCGTATTTTTCTCAGCAATTTCGTATGATTTATAAGTCGCAGTTATATCTTAACGGCATACCTGTCGGGCAACCCTCTATTTTAAAAGAAGATGTAACAAAGTCTTTAGACAGGGATGCTGTCAATCAAGCGCTCAATGACTTTGCGTTACCATTGATTAAAGCGGGGATAGAGGTTGTCGGCCTTATTAATGGCAGCCCCACGAAGGTAATTCAGAATGCAAGACCAGCGGTTAGCTTGAAATAGCTTAAATCGTCACCGCAAAGCATAGGCTCTCTCCGTTTCACATAACAGCGATGCGACAGGATCTGTCGTATCGATCGCTCATGTTCTCCAGCGCCGAGTCGGCGATGCAAGAACATGGAGTCGTTGAAGATGAGTAAGGGAAAAAGCGGCGGCAGCTTTCGCAGCGCGATCAGCGGACGCTATGTTACCGCGAAGCACGGCAAGGCTAGCCCGCACACCACCGTTCACGAGACTGCGGGGAAAACCGGCAGTGCAGGCGTTCACTACCGCAGCGCCATCTCCGGGCGCTATGTGACCAATGCGCACGGCAAATCGAGCCCGAACACCACGGTAAAGGAGCGCTGACCATGGCCAAGCGCTACGTTCGGGCAACCGGCAAAAACTCGCAGGGCGACATCACCAAGCTTTGCAATTCGGGCGAATATTGGTCACCTCGTACCAAGGCCGACGCGATCAGCGATATTGAGAGCGGAACCCACGAGTACTGGGTAAACTGGGCTCAATATCCTGAGACACAAATTCGTGTCGTGAATGGGCCTACTGGCAAGTATCTCCGGACCGACCGGGACACCACCTCGAGGAATAACCTCGACGACTTGCCGGATTGTTGATGTACCACTTCGAGGGCCGGGGCGCGCTCCGGTCCTCCATCTATGGCATCGATACGAAATCGTTCCGCCGGTGCTTCTCCACCATCCTGGCAAGCTCAGGCGGCGATAGCACCTCCACGGAGTCCCCCCACATGTACAGATGCCAGCACATCTCCAACAAACCCGATGCGCGGAACCGGACGATCAGCGCGCCGTCGCTCTCACTCTCGACGGTCTGGGCCGGGTGAAATTGGAATCCGGCAGCTCGCGATGCTGCGTGAGGCGCGAAACGCCAGGCAACATCGTGGATGCCCACTTCGTCCTGAAACGAACCGAAGCAGCGCTGGGCGTGCTCATCCAGATCGAAGCCTGCCTTGCGCTCGAATGTCTCGGGCAGAACTGTCGCTTCCTCGATTGCCTCGACGCGGAAATGCTGGATGCCGCCTCCGACTTTCTGGAGGTCGACTGCGACGAGGTAACGACGCGCGCCGATCAGAAGCCCGTGTGGGGCGACGATTCTCACACGGGCCTCCTTGTCCTTCCAACCGCAGTAGCGAATTCGCAGCTTTGAGGTGCCCTTGAGTGCTGTCGATATTGCATGATCGATTGCTTCCCGCGCGACCGGGCGCGGACCGGGACGTGCCGCATGCCCCAAGGCTACCAGCAGGGCATCTTCATCCGCCTCAATACGCCGGCTGCGGTCGCTGGGGATAAGCGCCAAGATCTTCGCGTGCAAAGACCGGAGAGCCTGCACCTGATCGCCCCCCGCCCCCTTCGTCAGCATGTCTTCGGCCAAAGTCATGGCCGCGAGCTCCTCGGCGGTCGGGACCAGCAGCGGCGCGATCGCTTTATGCGGCAGACGCCAACGAGTTTTGCCAGACTCTTCGTCTCGATAGCTGGTCAGCTCCGAAAACAGTTCGCGCAGAGCTCGCACCACCCGTTGGGCAGTGCGATAGTCGCGTTCCAGCAAATCCGCGATCTCGTCCAGGCTGATGCCACGCACGCTTGCGGCGCGCGATGCCACCGTCAAAAGTTCGATCGCGTTGCGGTAGGACATCCTCAATCCCTTCCATGCGACAGGATGTGTCCTGTACCATCATCATGATGAACATGCATGGTGCAGTCCAGCGGACGGCGATCCGCAAGTGGGGGAATGATGCGGAACTACGGCGGTCAAACGATCTTCTCGGCCAGCGATCTCGTGAACTTCATGGGCTGCGGTCATTCTACAGTCCTCGATATCTCTCACCTCACCGCTCCAGCTGTCTTCGCCGAAGACGATGAAACGGCCGTGCTGCTTCAGGAAAAAGGTATCGAGCACGAGAAGGCGTACTTGGAACGACTGATAGCAGAAGGCCGGTCAGTCATTGAGATCGCTGGGGATGGAACGCTTGAAGAGCGTGCTGAAGCCACCCGCCGTGCTATGCAGGAAGGCTATGATGTCATATATCAGGGCGCGTTCCTGATCGGCCGTTGGCACGGCTATTCCGATTTCCTTATCCGACGAAACGACATTTCCTCTTCTCTCGGATCCTATGCCTACGACGTTGCGGACACGAAGCTAGCACGGTCGGCAAAAGCGAAGCACGTTCTGCAGCTGTGCGTATACGCCGACATGCTGGAGCAGGTACAAGGGGTCGCCCCGCCTCAGATCCACGTGGTGCTTGGGTCAGGAGAGATAGCTTCGCTCCGAACAACATCCGTGCTGCACTATTTCGGCTTCGCGCGTCGTCGCTTCGAGGCGTTCGTCGACGGACCGCCGGCAACATCCAAATCCGATCCCTGCGGACACTGCACCTTCTGCCGTTGGTCCGATCACTGCAAGGCAGAATGGGAGGCAGCTGACCATCTTTCGATTGTCGCAGGCATGGGGCGCGGCCAAATCGCGGCTCTGCGCGCTGCGGGAATTGACGATATCGGCGCCCTCGCGGCGTTACCGGACGGTACCCGCATTGAAGGCATGCAAGCCGATACCGTTGCCCGCTTATCGGCGCAGGCTCGGCTTCAGGCACATCACCGCCAAACCGGAGAAATCCGAGTCGAACTGCTGCCTCCCCAGCAGGGCCGAGGCTTCGCTCGCCTGCCGGAACCCGATCACGGCGACATGTTCTTCGACATGGAGGGTGATCCGCTTTTCGACGGTGGCCTCGAGTATCTTTTCGGGATCGTTGCGTTCGACGACGACGGCACCGACAAATTCCACGAGTTTTGGGCCCACGATCGCGTTAGCGAGAAGCTCGCATTCGAGCGTACGATAGATTTCATGCTAGAGCGGCTCGCTCGCTTCCCGAACGCGTACATCTACCACTATGCCGCATATGAGCAGACGGCATTGAAGAAGCTCGCCATGTACCACGGGACGCGCGAGGCGGAGGTCGACGAACTCCTCCGAAGCGAGAAGATGGTGGATCTCTATCGCGTCGTCGCCGAGGCCATCCGTACCTCGGAACCTCGCTACTCTATCAAGAACATGGAGGCATTCTACCTGCCCGGCGGCCGCCAGGGGGAGGTCAAGAACGCCGGGGACAGCATCATCATCTATGAGCGCTGGCGGCGCCTGGGCGACGATCATCTCCTGCGGGAGATAGCAGACTATAACGAGATCGATTGCCGCTCGACCCGCATGTGTCGCGACTGGCTGCTGTCGCTCAGCCCCGAAGGGACGCCTCGATTTCAAGGGCGGAAGGGGGAAGCCCCAGATCCGGCCAAGGTTGAGGCCCGCACGGAAGCGGAAGAACGTACGCGGCGCTTGACGGAAGCTTTGATAGCCGGCGGCGGCGACCCTTGGCGCCTGCTGCTAGTCGACCTGCTCGAATTTCACCGTCGCGAGGCAAAGCCATCCTGGTGGGCAATGTTTGCACGCCAGGAGATGGACAGAGAGGCACTGCTCAACGACGCTGAATGCCTTGCAGACCTCATTCCGCACCCGACCATTCCTCCCCGGGCGGAGAAGAAGTCGACGGTGCATACCTTCACCTTTCCTCCCCAGGACTTCAAACTGAAGGCCGGCGATGAACCGCTACGTTCCGGAACGTTAGAGCCAGCAGGTGAAATCGTTATGCTCGACGAGGATGCTGGGATCGTTGCGCTGAAGCAGGGCCCCAGTCGGCCACCTCTGGATCCGGGAACAGCACTGATTCCGACCGGTCCGATTGGCGACAAGGTTCTGCGCGCAGCGATCCACCGGTACGCCGAGCACATAGCCACGGGAGGAGATCGATATCGCGCCATAACTGCGATCCTGCAGCGCGAACGCCCGCGGCTTAACGGCCGAGAGCAGGGGCAGCCGATCTTGGCAGCGGGTGCAGATGCTACTGCCGGTGCAATCGACGCACTTCTCGCATTGGATGACAGCTACCTCTTGATTCAAGGTCCGCCGGGCGCTGGAAAGACGTACACCTCTTCCCAAGCGATCGTCGCACTGCTTGCAGCCGGTAAGCGTGTCGGAATTGCATCGAACTCGCATAAGGCGATCAACAACCTCCTCAAGGAGGTCGAGACCCAGGCCGCTGCTCAAGGTCTGGCTTGTCGCGGCATGAAAAAGTCGACCCGGGATGAGCAGGCGCTTGGAACCGGTGGATGGATCGAGGACATCATCGCCGGGAAGGGAAGCGGCGTGCAAGCACATCACCAGCTCGTCGCCGGCACGGCTTGGCTTTTCGCGCGCGAGGAACTGGACGAAGCGTTCGACTACCTGTTCATCGACGAGGCGGGACAGGTCAGCCTGGCCAACATCATTGCGATGGGCTGCGCCGCACGGAACGTGGTTCTCGTGGGCGACCAAATGCAGCTATCGCAGCCGATCAAGGGTACCCACCCCGGGCAAAGCGGCATGTCCGCACTGGATTATCTTCTTGAAGGACATGCCACCGTTCCTCCGGAGCAGGGCGTATTCTTGCCGATCACGAGACGCATGCATCCTGACTTGTGCCGCTTCATCTCCGATGCGGTTTACGAAGGACGCCTGGAAGCGGAGCCTTCTACCGCGCACCAGTCCCTTCACGTGGATTGCGCGCGGGACCCGGAAGCCCTGGCACCCGCTGGACTACGTTTCGTGGACGTCGAGCACGCAGGTTGCACCCAGCGCTCGCAGGCAGAGGCCGACCGGCTTGCCCGCACCTACACGGCCCTTGTAGGTGCGCACTGGACGGACCGGCATGGCGAAAAGCGTGTTCTCGGTGTCGCGGACATACTGGTCGTATCACCTTACAACATGCAGGTTGAGCTACTGAAGAGAGCGCTGCCAGAGGGCGCGAGAGTAGGAACGGTAGACAAGTTTCAGGGCCAGGAAGCGCCGGTAGTTCTCGTGTCGATGGCTACATCATCAGGCGACGACCTGCCCCGAAACATCGAATTTCTTTACAGTCGCAACCGCCTCAACGTCGCTATCAGCCGGGCAAAATGTCTCGCGGTGATATACGCCAGCCCTAGACTGCTCGAAGTGCCCTGCTCGACGATTGAGCAGATGGAGTTGGTGGACGGCCTATGCTGGGCGAAGCAATTCGCTGAACAGCAGCGGTAGGGACGGAAGGATGAGGTCAGCAAGTTGGTATCGTTCTGATGATATCGCCGCGCGCTGGAAGAGGGAAACGCCTATCGTCGGGGTATGGTGCAGATTTCGCCCGACGAGATCTTCCCGCTCACGCGGACCTTGTTGTCCACGAGATTCTGTCGGAGAACAATAGCCACCACCTGATCGTCCACGAGCAATACCGTCTTCCAGCACGTTGGTGGCACCTCGGCGCGCGATTCGCCGGCCTCGCGATGATCGCCATAGCAATCGGGTGGCCAATCATGTTCTTGGTGTCTGGCTGGACGTTGACGGGCGTGTTGTTCGCGGTCGCCGATGGAGCGCTCCTCGCAACTGGCTACGAGCTGATGAAGGCTGGCGGCCCGAGGTGGCTCTAGGTATATCAGTAACTGAATTTTGACCGCCCCCGCTCCATAGCTTCTGGAGTTGAGGGGAGACATGCAAATCATGTTAGACGAAGAAGCAGTACGTAGCAGCTGGTCGGCGTGGCTTGATCGAGGATGGCATGGAGTAAATGTGTCGGAGTGGACAGGTCTTTATCTGCCTGCCAAGCTTGACGCTGATATCCGATTTTTGAATCTGCTGGTTGAAAAGGTGCCTTCCTTCGCACGAGTTGCACAGCGATATCGCCGTGAGGCGGTCGGCGACCTTGCGCGAGGGCAGTATCTACTTCCTTGGACGAGTAAGAAAAATCCGCAATTCTTTACGGAAGAACGTGCCGGCCAACAAATCAAACTTGAGGATTGTGAGCATGGGTTTCCAGTGGCTCAGATCAAATCACTTGTTCTGATGGCGTTGGAAGCAGGGGATGTGGATCAGGCGCGAAAGCGGCTCGTGTACTGCTGGCTGATTCCCACGGTACACTGTACGAACGCTACACACCGTTCGCTTCCGCCGCGCTGCGAGAACTTCGAGCGTCCGCTCGATCGTTATTCGGCGCGCCATCCAAAACTTCAGGATCTAGCTGATCGATCCTTCGAAGGCGTCGCCATGAACGTGCGACGCTTCGATGGCACTTTGATCAACCCCGACGATTATAGCCGGGCCCAGATGCTAGATGATCTGCGGACGATCGATCAGCTTCGACCGATCGTGGACGGACTGGATGGGCTGACCTTCCCAGATCCCGAAGAGGAAGCTGCCTATACCGCCAGAATGCGCAAAAGGTAACCCATTGGGGCACCCCCTCGGAATCAGTGTCATAAATGCTGGTTTCGAGGGGCTCGGCACTGCGGACGAACAGTTCTTCTCGAAATCATCCAAAAAAATTGGCGAGGCGGTGATTTGCCCTCGCGTTGAAACCTAGCTTCAGCAAGAGCTATGCCGGCGGCAAACTACGACCGGACGGTAGCTAATGAACATTCCTGACGAAAATTCTGATCATTGGTCCGCCCGAAGGGAAGGCTGGGCCGCGCAATCTGAAGACGCCCGCGATGCGGCCGCCATCGATTATGCCCGTGTCATCCATTCCGCCTCGTTCCGCCGCTTGCAGGGCAAAACGCAAATCCTCAACCTCGGCGACAGCGACTTCTACCGTAACCGGCTGACGCATTCTATCGAAGTCGCCCAGGTCGCGGGCGGCCTCGCGCGCCAGATGCAAAAATCGTATCCTGATCACCCAGCATGTGCGTGGATCCCGGATCTGACCATGATCCAGGCTATTGGGGCCACGCACGATCTTGGACATCCACCGTTCGGTCACGGGGGCGAGGTAGCGCTCAACTATTGCATGCGGGACGCAGGCGGGTTTGAAGGGAACGGCCAAACCCTTCGAATCCTCGCTCGCCTCGAACGCTTCTCCGCGGCTGCAGGATCAAACCTGACGCGCCGCACCCTCTTGGGGATTCTGAAGTACCCTGCGGCATATTCCGCAGTGCGCAGCAACGACCCCGGTCGCATCCCTCGCCTCGCAGAGGGGCCGACGACTGTGCGCTTGATCGATCGTGCCGCCTGCAAACCGCCGAAATGCTATCTCGATACCGAGGCCGATGTCGTGGCCTGGCTACTGGACCCGCTGCCCCCTGAGGACCGCGACCGCTTCGTCTCATTTGACAAAGCGCCTGGCAAGCACGGCAAGACGCGCTTCAAATCCTTCGATTGCAGCATCATGGATCTCGCAGATGACATTGCCTTCGGGGTTCACGACCTCGAGGATGCGCTGGCAATGCGACTTATGTCCGGGAGCGATCTTGTCGATCTTGTCCCGGAATCAGCGGCCGGTTGCTTCCTGGACAGCCTGAAAAAGCGTTACCCGAATGAGTTCGGGAACAACGTGTACGAAGGCTTCGTCACAGGTTTATCCGAAGAATCTCGCCGCAAGCGATACATCGGGCGCCTGGTGCACCATTTCATCACCAACGTAACAATCGATGCCGATGATAGATTTGCCACACCGCTCCTCCGTTATCGAGCTAACCTTCCGCAGCCGCAGCGTATTTTCCTTGAGGCATTAAAGGATGCCGTTGCTGCGCGGGTTATATACAGCGCCTCCGTGCAGCATCTTGAGTTCAAAGGCCAGAATATGGTCGTCCAGGTTTTCGAAGCTCTTGATTCCGCACCCGATGCGTTGCTACCGGAATCTACCCGGAACCGCTTTGCCCAGTCAGATGATCCCCAGCGTGTAATCTGCGATCACGTCGCGGGCATGACCGATAGCTTCCTTTTGAAAACGTACGAACGCCTGTTTAGCCCGCGAATGGGATCTGTATTCGATCGGATTTAGGCCTTCCGAGCGGTGCAGGAACTATCTCCGTTAAAGCCCAACACACCACCAGCGTGTCCGGCCACCGGAAGTTCCGGGCGGCTGCATGCAGCCGCCCGGTCAGAAAGATCAAGCTGCCCTCTTCAAAGGGTGACTTACAAGTTTGCCGTCCTCCGACTTGTAAACCGTGGCGTACCCGCGCAGCTGCACCTCAGCGCGACGGGCCTCATCTAGAAGGTGTTCGATTCTCGTTTGGGTGCGGCGTAAGCCAGCACCGAAACTTCCAGGCACCTGTCCATCAACCCAACGAGGAGGCCCGCTCCGGCGGAAGGAAAAGTACCCGACGGCATCGTCATGGGCCGTTGGAACGAGCAAAGCATGTCCTTGTACAGGTGACCAAACCTTGCAGCAGCCGTAGCACAGGGTGTGATCGCCATCTTTGCGGAAAATGCCCATAGCAGCCGGTGCGCCTTGCGCTTCATCGACATCGAACGCGATATAAATGCAGTCTCTGCCGTCCATCTGAACAGCTCTCGCCAGCACCGCTTCGTCGCCGCCGACGAGGCGAAAGCCGGCCATGACAACCGGCGCTTTCAGACCTACCTGATCCGGCATGACGCCGGTGAGAAGCTTGGAATAGGCGACCACATATCGAACCATGTTTGCGTAGGCTGCCGGATCCGAAGCCGACAGAAGCTCCAGCTCGTGCCGGGCGGTCCGCATTTTTTCAGTCTCATTCATCATTTCTTAACTCCAGCTAAGTTACGGCGAAGCCGCGGGGCCGGGCTCGGCCTCTGCCTTTTCCCCTCCCAACGTGCTTCACACGTGCACTTCACCTGAAGCGTTCTTCTGGCGCGATGGCGTCGCCAGACACCATCTAAGCAAGCCGGCTGGCGCCGGCCCAAAATGGCGAGATTTGTCGGTACCGGGCGCTATTCTGGCGTCGAGGCGACAAAGTCATTCTTGGCCTAGGCAATCCAGAAAATACGCGATAGCGGATCGAAGTTCGTCGCTTGCTCTCTGTAGTACAGCACTGCGCTGCAATTCAGATCGGTCCGCCAGTGCAAGTACTGCCGACGTTACTGCATCTGAGTGACGCATTAGCACGACCAGCCCGGCACCGCTTGGGCCATTTCGGGCATACAGCCAGTTCTGCACGGTCCGAGGATTGGAGCCGGTAAGCCGAGCGATATGCTTCACCTTCGCAGGCGACGTTCCAAAATCCGCCCGTAGCGCATCGGCAATGACACCCGCAAAGCTGGCCAAAGTGTCTGCCGAAGGATCGATGGGAAATCCGCTTCCGCTATCGGCGCGAAGATTTCGGTGCTCGCGTGAAAACGACATTCCGACCTCCTTCCAATAGAAAGGCATCAACATCTCACGCCACGGTGAAGTTATCGCGGCAGTTTTGCGGGACCGAGGGAATCGTGGATTCACAACGGCCAGCTCCAACCCGTGCCGCCCAGTATGTGCGGATGTCGACCGATCATCAGCGCTACTCGACCGAGAACCAGGCAGAAGTCATCGCGGGCTATGCAGCTCGTCGCAATTTCGAGATCGTGCGAAGCTACGCCGACGAGGGCCGGAGCGGGCTGAACATAGCAGGACGTGACTCGCTGCGTCGTTTGATTTCGGACGTCCAAAGCGGGGACGCCGACTATGAGGCGGTGCTCGTCTATGACATCAGCCGGTGGGGTCGCTTCCAAGACGCCGACGAAAGCGCCTATTACGAGTTCATCTGCAGGGAACGGGGAATCAACGTTCACTATTGCGCTGAGCAGTTCGACAACGACGGCAGCCTGCCGTCGAACGTCATGAAAAGCATCAAGCGGGTGATGGCTGGGGAGTATAGCAGAGAATTATCCAGCAAGGTTTTTGCGGGACAATGCCGTCTTGTCACCCTCGGTTACCGGCAAGGTGGATCTGCGGGTTACGGGTTGCGCCGACATCTTGTAAACGAGCACAACGAGTTAAAGGTACCGCTTGCCCGCGGCGAGCATAAAAGTCTCCAGACTGACCGTGACGTGGTCCCCTGAAACTCTGCCAGTTTGAGCTAGAGTCCGCCTTCGTGAGG
>JAPJRE010000385.1 GCA_030824725.1 Sphingomonas sp. | reverse complement strand
CGATCGCGCTTTCGAGCACCACCTGCGGGTTGGTGCGGAAATAGACATAGATGCCCAGCGCCACCGCCTCATGCGCGCGCACCCGATCGTCGACCTTGTAGGCGGCCCAGCCGCGGGTCGGACCCGCCATCCAGGCATCCTGGGTCGGCGGATCATAGGGCAGCTCGTTCTGGTAGAAATAGGTGCGCCCGCGCTCGCCGCGCCACCAGGTCTGGTAGCGCTGGAAATGCTCGACGAAGAGCGCATGCGCGGTCACGTCGTCGCCGTTGACCACCAGCCCCTGGTCGCCGGTACTCTCGTCCCAGCCGACATGGACGCGGGTGCCGTCAACATCACCGTGATCGGCCCGCCAGATCCACAGATGGTCGGCTAGGACGTGGTGGCTGTTGATCTCGAGACAGGTCTCCACCTTGCCCACCTCGACGCCGCCCACCCGGAAGAACAGGTCGGCGAGCAGCACCGGATTGTGGCGATGGTCGCCGGTGCAGCCGCGCGGCCCTACCCGGACCAGCACCGGCGAGCGCTCGGCGCCCGCGTCGATCATCAGCCCGGCGATGGTGACGCCGGGGACGTCGTCGATCTCCAGCACGGCATTGCCCTGCACCGCCTGCAGCGTCGCGAGGCCCATGCCGAGCAGCACGCGGTTGGCCGCGGTCACCCGCAGCGGCGCATCGAGCCGGTAGACGCCGGGCGTGAACAGCAGATGCTGGCCGCGGGCGAGCGCGGCGTTGAGCGTGGCGGCGTCCATCGCCGGCCGCGCGAGGAAGAAATGCGCGAGCGGCAGCGCGCTGCCGGGCGTCGGACCCTCGGCCCAGCTCGTCCCCTCCGCATCCCGCCGCAATGCGGGCACGAAGACGGAACAGCGCCCGGCCTCGTCGACCTGGAGAAACGGCTTCTCGCGGAGCAACGGCACGCGCAGCAGGGTCGTCACCGCGGGATCGGGAAAGCTGGTCGCCGGCGCGCCCTGCACGCCCTGGAACATCATGTTCCAGTTGACGCCCTGCCAGCCGCCGATCCGGCTGCTGCGGCTATACCATTGCTGCTGGCTGCCGGCGCGGATCGTGCCTTCGATCCGGCAATCCGCGAGGAAACCGCCGCTCGACGAGCCGCCATCATCGAGCACCAGATCGCCGAGCACATGCATACGCCGATAGGGCGCGGCCTGCGAGACCGCCCAGCGGTCCCATCCCTCGGGCGGCCGCACGGTGAGGTTCTCCGCACCACGCCAGAAATTGGCGAGCGCATCGCCCTTCAGCCAATCGGCATCGACGCGGACATGCCCGTCGATCGTCACCGCGCCGGGCATCGTGCCGAGCCCCAGCACCTGGGTGAAGAAGCCCACGCGTATATCAGCGGTGTAGCGGCCGGGCTTGAACAGGATGGCGAAGCGGCGATCGGTGAAATGCGCGGCTTCCTGCTGCGCGAAGATCGCGTCGATCCGCGCCTGCACATCGCCGCCGGGCATCGACGGATCGATCACCAGCACGTTCGGCCCGAAATCGGGCGTCGTCTCCGCGGTCATCGCTTCCTCCGCCTGTACCGGTAGCGGCACCGCTGCCGCCGCCGCGATCGCCGCCAGCCCGGCATCACCGGCGCGACGGATCACCGTGCGCCGGCTCGCATCGGGCAGACCGCCCCCCTTGCCTTCGTGCAATCGCTGTCCCCGTCAGGCGAAATCGAGCTGCGCGCGGCCATGCTGGACAATCGCGGTACGCGCGGTCTTCACCGGCGCACCCGGATCGGTGACCGTGTCGACGGTACGGAACTGCGCCTGCCACTGGTCGCGGGTGAGGTCGCACAGCAGATAGCCGCGCCGGTCGTTCATGTATTTCAGATAGGGATTGCGGCCGAGGATCTTGTCGCTGCCCGCGCGGACGTCCGCCCCGTCGCCGCCCGAGCTGATCGAGGTGGAAACGAACTCCACCGCCACCGCGTCGCCCTGGCCAGCGCGGGTACGCAGCTCGCCGGCATAATTCTGGTGCTCGTCGCCGGTCAGCACCACGACATTGCCGTGGCCGGCAAACTTGGAGAACAGCCGCTCGCGGGGCAGGTCATAGCCGCCCCAGCTGTCCATGTTGCGGATCGGCGCCGGCTCGTCGCCCATCCGGCGATCGAGCGGCATCATCATCACCTGCTGGGCGATCGCGTTCCAGCGCGCCTTGCCCTCGGCGAGGTTGCGAGCCAGCCACGCTTCCTGCGTGGTGCCGAGGACCTGCGCGTCGGCGGAATCCCAGCCGGCGCATTTGGGCTTGAAGCCATCGTCGCAGGGCTGATCGGTGCGATACTGGCGCGTGTCAAGCAGGTGCAGATCGAGCAGGTCGCCGATGCGGGCGCGGCGATAGGCCTGAATGCCGTCACCATGCGGGATCGAGCTGCTGCGCACCGGCATATGCTCGTACCAAGCCTGGAAGGCGGCGGCGCGGCGGAGCAGGAACGCCTCGGGTGGCGTGCCGTTCTGGTCGCGGTCGCGCACCCAGTTATTCTGGATCTCATGGTCGTCGAAGGTCGCGTACCACCCGGTCGCGGCATGCGCGGCCTGGAGATCGGTGTCGGTCTTGTACTGGGCGTAACGGCGGCGATAATCGTCGAGGCTGAACGGCTCCTCGCCAACATGCGCGCGGATGAACTTCCGGGGGTTGCCGCCATAGTCGAAGGCCACCGGATTGCCGCGGCCCTCGTAGATATAGTCTCCGTAGTGGAAGAGGAAGTCGGCCTCTTCGCGCGCGGCATGGGCATAGGCAGTGTAGAGCCCCTGCTCGTAATGCTGGCAGCCGGCGACGAGGAACCGCGCCTTCGCCACCGAAGTACCGGCGGCGGGGAGCGTCTTGACCCGACCGCGCATCGAGCGCTCGCGCCCGCAAGTGAAGCGGTACCAGTACGGCCGATCCGCCTGCAGCCCGGCGACTTCGACATGCACCGAGTGGGCGAGCTCGGGCCTGGCCAGCGCCTCGCCCTTGGCAGCGATCGTCTTGAAGGCGGGGTCTGTGGCGACTTCCCACTGCACCGCGATCGGCACCATCGGCATGCCGCCATGCGGCTCGAGCGGTTCGGGGGCGAGTCGCGTCCACAGCACGAAGCCGTCGACCGCAGCGTCGCCCGCCGCGATGCCCAGCGTGAAAGGATAGGCGCGGAATGCCTGCTGCGCGCGGACGATGCCCGGCGCGCCCAGCACCAGCAGCGATCCGGCGGCGCCCAGCAGCAGCTCGCGTCGTGTAGTGTGCATCCTTCGTCTCCCTAGCGCGGTGCGGCAGGCACCCGGCCACCGCCGCAGCGGGGAGATGCAAACCTCATTCGAACCGCATGGCAAGCGAAGATGACAAAAATGTGAACGTTCACATCGGCTGCGCGAAATACGGCGCGAGCACCGCCACCTCGCGCGCGACTTCCCGACGCAGTGCGGCCCGCATCATGGCTGACGCGCGGACATAGCCTGGCCAGTCGGCGATCACCTGGTGCAGCGTCCAGGTGCCGATATGGCTGCTGGAGGTGCCGCGCGAGACATTGGTCGCATCGCGCAACGCCTTCAGCGCAAGATCGCTCGCGCCGCCTGCGATCAGCCGCTCGCACAGCGCAACCACTTCGCGCCGCCGCGCACTGCTGGCGCGGGTCAGGCGGTAGCGGACCGCCATCACGGCCTTGTTGTCGCAGCAGGACGATTGCGTCAATTGCTCGAGTTCGTCGAGCGCGGCGAGCATCTGTTCGTGGTGGCGGCGCAGGTCTTCCATCCGCCTCTTATAGGCGGCCGAACCTACCTCCATGTCTACGAACGCTTGCTTTGCTGGTAGTTAGCGCGTCCAGTCGAGCATGTCGGCGG
>JAPJRE010000384.1 GCA_030824725.1 Sphingomonas sp. | reverse complement strand
CAATCTCTTCACCCAGACGGCCACCACCGTGACCTCCCCTCTCACCGCGTGGTGGGCTGCGTCTGTTGTGTATAAGAGACAGCCGTAGAAGGCGCCGGTGATCGTGCCGGTCGCCGCACCACCGCTGACGAGGCTGCCGCTGAACTGGTTCTGCGCGATCGGGATCGCACCCTGGGCGCTCAGCGTCAGATATGCGGTCTCGGCACCGCTCGTCGGCACCGTCGTCAGGTTCATCGTGGTGGTCACCAGGCCGGTGGCGAAATTGACCGTGACGGTGGCGGTGCCGCCCAGGCGGTTCAGCGTCGTCGCGCCGTTGGCGACGGCGATCGAACGGCCGACGATCCGCGCAGTGTAGCTCGCCGAGCCTGTGGTCGGCATATCGTACGACAGCGTCGGATAGCCCCAGATCGAATAGGTCAGGCGCTTCTGGCCCGTGGTCGAATCACCGCGCCACCAATTGGCGTAGCTCAGCACGGTCAACTGGCTGAGGAGGCTGTCGCTGGTGATCACGCCGGTCGTGGTGCTGGTGCTGCGCGTGCCGATGTTGTTGAGCACCTCCAGCTGGCTGAAGTTGCCCGCCGCCGCGCCCGTCGCGGTGCTGACGCTGCGATAGACGAACTCGGTCACGGTCGGCGCCGCGGTGGTCGTCACGTTGGTGCTGGTGAAGCGCGATTCCTCCGCCGCCTCGTCCATCACGAAGGTGCCGTTGGTGAGGTCGCTGGTCGCGGCCAGTTTGACACGGGTCGTGTAGGTTTCGGTCGAGGTCACGCCCAGCGTCACCGCGCCGGTCGCCGGATCGCCGGTATAGTTGGTGGCGGCGTTGAGCGTGCCGAACTCGGTCGCCGCGGCCAGCGGGAAGGCGGTGTAGGTCGGCGTCGGCGTCGGGGTAGGCGTGGCCGAGCTGGTGGGCGTCGGCGTCGGCGTCGACGAGGAGTCGCCACCGCCGCTGCAGCTCGCCAGCGCGGCCGCAGCCGCGGCGCTGCCCAGAATGACATAACGGCGAATCATACGAAAACTCCTCGAGAACCTAGCGCACGCAGGAAAAGACTTGGCCCCCTGTACCCCAGATGAACGCCCCTGCGTCAAGGCCGCGCGCGTTACACTGGAAAAACCCGCCGCCTGCGCGTATCGAGCCCGCCATATCGTCGGCGCACCCGCCGGCCCCTTCACGACAGGATCGAAGTACATGGGTTTCCGTTGCGGCATCGTCGGCCTGCCCAATGTGGGCAAGTCCACGCTTTTCAATGCGCTGACCGAGACGGCCGCGGCGCAGGCGGCCAATTATCCGTTCTGCACGATCGAGCCGAACGTCGGCAACGTCGCGGTGCCCGATCCGCGGCTGAACAAGCTGGCCGAGATCGCCGGCTCGCAGAAGATCATCGAGACCCAGCTCGGCTTCGTCGACATCGCCGGGCTGGTGCGCGGCGCGAGCAAGGGCGAAGGCCTGGGCAACCAGTTCCTCGGCAACATCCGCGAGGTGGACGCGGTCGTCCATGTGCTGCGCTGCTTCGAGAATGACGACATCCAGCATGTCGACAACCGCGTCGATCCGATCGCCGATGCCGAGACGGTCGAGACCGAGCTGATGCTCTCCGACCTCGAAAGCCTCGAGAAGCGCGTGCCGAACCTCGCCAAGAAGGCGGCGCAGGGCGACAAGGAAGCCAAGGCCGCCGCATCCGTGCTCGGCCAGGCACTCGACCTGCTGCGCGACGGCAAGCCCGCGCGCCTCACCCAGCCGAAGGACGAGGACGAGGCCCGCCATCTCCGCCTCGCCCAGCTGCTCACCGCCAAGCCGGTGCTGTACGTCTGCAACGTCAACGAGGAAGACGCCGCGAACGGCAACGATCTCTCCGCCAAGGTCTTCGCCAAGGCGGCGGCCGAGGGCGCGCAGGCGGTGGTCGTCTCGGCGGCGATCGAGGCCGAGATCGCGACCATGCCGATCGAGGAGCGCGGCGAGTTCTTGCGAGAGCTGGGGCTGGAGGAAACCGGCCTCGCCCGCGTGATCCGCGCCGGCTACACGCTGCTCGACCTGCTGACCTTCTTCACCGTCGGCCCCAAGGAAGCGCGCGCCTGGACCGTCCACCGCGGCGCCACCGCGCCCAATGCGGCGGGCGAGATCCACAGCGATTTCGAGAAGGGCTTTATCCGCGCCGAAACGATCGCCTATGACGATTTCGTCGCGCTCGGCGGCGAAGCCAAGGCGCGCGAGGCCGGCAAGCTGCGCGCCGAAGGCAAGGCCTATGTCGTCAACGACGGCGACGTCATGCACTTCCTGCATAGCTGAGGACTGTCATTAGCCCCTCCTCCTGGGAGGAAGGGTTGGGGGTGAGGGTTCCAGAACCTTCGTTGGTCTCGGTGAGACACGGCCCTACCCCAACCCCGCATCAGGTGAACAGCGCCCCGCGCTGTTCAGGCGCTGCTGGGAGCAGCGCCGACCTGATGCGCCTGAAGGGGAGGAGCTAAGAAGCCCGCCCCTACCCACACGCCTTCACGATCAGCGCGGCGAGATGCCCGCGCAGAAACGGCTTGGCCAGGACCGGTCGCTCGCGATACGCACCCTCCAGCCCCAGCGCCCCATAGCCGGTGGCGAAGGCATAGGGGATCGCGCGCTCGGCGAGGATGTCCGCCACCGGGAAGGACCGGTGGCCGTCGAGATTGACGTCGAGGATCGCCAGATCGGCCTCCACCCTCCGCGCCACCTTCAGTGCCTCGGGGAGACGCATGGCGATCTCCACCACCTCGTGGCCGAGATCTTCCAGCATGTCCTCGATGAGGAAGGCGATTGTCATTTCATCGACGATCAGGACACGCACGGCCTTATCCTATTCCACGGTTACGGCGGCGAGCGGCACCTCGACGCTGCAGCGCCGATTCCTGGTCGCGATAGACGAGCGTCCGGCCGCGCACGCCCACCGCATCATATTGTCGTTGAAGTCGGAGATTTCTGACCCGCCCTCGCGCAGCTTCGATCCTAGCAGCGCCGGTTGACGACTGCCGGCGAAGTCGGAACAGGCGTCGGTGTAGATCGTCACGCCCTCGTCGCCCGGAGCAGCACGATCGGGAAACGAGCGCGGCTGCGCAACAAATCTGCGCTGCGCCCGGCAACGCCCGAGAAATGTTTCTACAATGGGTCCGGAGTGGGGGCAAAGGCCCTCCGGGGGGACTGCATGACGATTACCGCGCGGGTTCGCAGCGGCGCGATTGCGCTGATCTTGCTTCTGGCGATGGCCTTCGCCGTCTCGGCATGGCGCATCCATGCGATCCGGATGGGCGGCCCGATGCACCGCGCGTCGATGGAGATCGCCGATCTCAACGCCGACATCCTGCCGCCCCCCGAATATATCATCGAGCCCTATCTCGAGGCGACGCTGCTCCTCGACCATCCCGAACGGATCGACGCCACCCGCGCCCGCCTTGCCGAATTGCGCAAGGCCTATGACGAGCGCCATGCGGTGTGGCAGCAATCCGCGTTGCCCGAACCGCTGAAGCGCGCGATTCTGGCCGATACCCACACGCCGGCGATGCGCTTCTGGCAGGAGGCGCAGGGATCGTTCCTCGATGCGATCACGGCGAAGGATATGGTCACCGCCCGCGCCCGCTACGCCGTGCTCACGCAAGCCTATGACGCGCACCGCAAGGCGATCGACGCGCTGGTTAAGGCCACCGCCGAGGAACAGGCGGCGTTCGGCGACCGCTCGTCCCAGTCGCTCTGGGCCTCGATCGGCGCGCTGACCCTGCTCGCGCTGGCGCTGTTCGGCACGATCGGATGGTTCGCCTGGTGGCTTACGCGCCGCGTCGCCCAGCCGCTGCTGCAGGT
>JAPJRE010000383.1 GCA_030824725.1 Sphingomonas sp. | reverse complement strand
GTGATGGACGCATAGATCGACGAGGAAGGGCCGAAATTCTTGCTGCCGTAGATACGGCCGGACACCTGGGACTTTCGGATGTTACGATCGAACTTATAGGGCAAAAGCGGGAAGATGGCCGGGAGAAGCGATACGCCATAGGGATCGAGGCCCTGCGTCAGGCCATTGAAGTCGACCTTGTCATGCGTGTAGCGGAGGCCGCCGCCGATCTTGAATCCGGAGTCGAACGCCCAGGTTCCATCCCCGAAGACGCCGAAGCTTGTCCGCTTTTGCGTGTAATCGCCCTGGATGATGCCGCGCGTCGTGTCGAGCATCGTAAAGGTCTGGTCGATGCGAACGTCGTCGTGAAATGCCGTCGCGCCCACGATCCAGCTGAACCGCGACGTGTCGTTCTTCTGGAACCGAATCTCGGCATATTCCTGATCGTCTTTGTCGCCGTAGAGGATATTGATCAAACGGATAGGCACCCCGTCCCCATTGTAGATCGCGAGGTGCGAGACATGGCTGTATCCGCCTGTCAGGACGAAGGTGTAATCGTCACCGACGCTCTGCTGCAGACTGCCGGTGATACCATAGCCGGAAACGTTCAGCTTTGTCGGCACGTCCGAATCGACTTCATATCGCGCGTTCGGGGCGAAGCCGTTCTGGGTGACGTTGCGGCTGGGCTGCAATGCCCCGCCGGTCTGCTTCGTACCGTTGACCTTCAGGAATATTTCGGTCCGGTCGGACGGGTTGATCTCTATGATGGCGCGGCCGGCGATGCTTTCGGATCGTGCGACGTCACGGTTCATGCCGGTAACGGGCAGCGGCGGGATGCCGGCAGGCGGCCTGAAGGTCGCGACGGCATTGGCATTGCCGATGTCCGTCATGTAGCCGTCCGTCCTGGTGTATAGCGCGGCGATACGGGCGCTGACGATCGGCGAGATCGGGCCGCCGACCGCGCCCTCCATGCGGGCCGTGCCGAAGGTCGCCAGTTCGGTGCTGACATAGCCGTTCAGCTTGTCGCCCGGACGGCGGGACAGGATGTTGATCGCACCTGCGGTCGAATTCTGTCCATAGAGGGTTCCCTGCGGCCCCTTCAGGATCTCCACCCGCTCGATATCGAAAAATTGGCCGGTCGCGAGGATGGCCGACCCCTGGTAGATGCCGTCGATGTTGAGCGAAGTTGCAGGATTGCCGTTGGGGCGCAAATCGTCAAAGCCAACGCCGCGGATGGTGAAGGTCGGCATGTCACCACCCGACACCTGCACCGTGGCGAGGACGCCGGGCGTCTGGCTCGCCAGGTCGACAAGGCGGTCGGCGCCGCGATTGCGGAGCTGCTCGCCGCCGAAGGCCGACAGGGCGACGGGGACGTCGACCAGGCGCTGCTCGCGACGCTCCGCCGTGACGATGATGTCCCGATCGCCTTCCGCCGCTTCGCTCTCGTCAGCGTCGGGGCGGGACGTGCCGGCGCCGCCGGCGCTCTGCAGGGCGATCGGCATCGCGCGCGGCGACGCCGTGGCCTGCTGCAGAACGACCATGTCGCCGACCAGGCTGGCGGTGTAGCCCGACTTGGCGAGGAGGCGGGCGATGGCATCGGACGCCTTGTACTTGCCCGATATGCCGGCGCTCATATGGGAGCCGACGTCCCCGGACGAGGCGACGACCTGAAGCCCGGTCGTTGCGGAAAACGCCGACAGGGCGGCGGACAGATTTCCGGGCGGAATGGCGAACTGGAAGCTTTTGGCAAAGCTCCCCGCTTCCGCATGCGCTGAACAGGGCGCCGCCGTGGCGGCAATGGCGATGGCGACGTGCAATGCACGGTGAGAAATGTGAGACCCCATGTCGTATCCCCTTGCGAGCACCATCATGTGCTCTCCTTCGAAAGACGCGGGGATCGCCAAAGCCGGACACTGTTTTTTCAGCCCATAGTCTGGCAGGCAGAATTTTCTTATAATGCCTTGTGGAAGCGCAAGATTCCCTGATCGGCCCGTACATCGAAGCCGTTCGCCTTGCCGATGACGGAGAGGAGTGCGGCCGGCCGATCCGTTCGAAAGCGCCCCATGATCGGGATCGCCGCCAGCGCCGCTGGCGGAGCACTGATGACGATCCCGCCCTGCCGGTTCAGAATTTCGACCAGCGTGCCGAGCGTCATGCCGTCAGTATCGATCCATCCTTCCCGCCAGTCGGGACGGGAGGCGTCGAACGGCTTGGGGCGGTCGACGGTGGTGTCGTGGACGAGGCTCTGCCAACCGGCACGCACAGTGACCGCCTGGGGCGACCCGACCGGCTTCAACAGAACCGCTCCGCGCGCCACGGCGAGACTGGTGCTGGCGGATGTTACGTTAAGGTCGAACACCGTCCCAGCACCTGCGCCTCGGCTCGGCCGGCATGGGCGATGAAGGGGCGGCTGGCATCGTGCGCGATGTCGAACCGCGCTTCCCCTGCGATCAGACGGGCGTAGCGGCCCCGGCTCGTTATGGTGACAGTCAGATGGCTTGCGCCGCTGAGTTGCACGAACGACCCGTCTTCCAGCCGGACGTCACGCCGCTCTCCGGGCTTCGTGCTGAACTCCGCGGCCGTATTGACCGGCGACCGAAAGATGGTGAGGCCGGTGATGGCCAGAACGACCGCGCCGAGGCCGCCCGCTATGGCTGCCTTCCGGCTGGCGCGCATCTTGCGGATATCATCATTGGACAGGCGCCCGCCGTCATGGACGCGCGTTAGCGCTTCCTTGAGCGCCAATTCATCGATGGGGGCGTCGCTTCGCGATAGGCTGTCGTCACGCATGGCTAGATCCTGCTCCAACCGGTCAGTTTCCGCTTGGCGAGACCCTGTCTTATGTCGCTGTGCGCACGGAAGACATGCTTTTCCACCGCCGATTGCCGCATGTCTAGGTCGGTGGCGATAACCGCGGGTGGATGATCGTCCAGTCGACGGCGGAGGAAGATTTCCCGTCTGAGCGGCGGCATGTTCTTCAGGATGGCGACGATCGCCTCCACCCGCTCGCGATGAAGCAAGGCCTCATCAATGCGCGGCATGGGGCAGATAAAATCTTCCTCTATGGGGCAAGTGGCAGGCATGCGCGAAAGACGGCGGAAATGATCGTTGATCAGGTTCTGCGCGACAGAAAAACAAAAAGCCTTGAGATTGGCGATCGTGCCGGTCTGCCGGTACCGGTAGATGCGCAGATATGTCTCCTGCACGATATCTTCTTCGTCATTGCCATTGCGCAGTCGCCGGGCGACAAAGCGGGTCAACTCATCGCGGATGTCATCTTCCTGGGCCAGCTCATAGCGAGCTCTGACGGTGGTACGCACGATGCACTCCTCAGAATGCGAAATCTGAAGGGAAATGGCGCGCGCATTTACGCTGCACCGCGGTGCGCCGTTAGACCGGGACCATGACGTCTGAGTGACTACGGTCGCAGACCTGCGATGGATGAAGCCTGATGCGTAGACGGCGGTGCCGACTTGCACATCGCGATCTCGCCCTTTGCCAAGCCCCTTTTTATCAGTGTGCGGACTGGCTGATGAACAGCCCCGCTGAACGCACGGTCGGAGGCACCTTCACGCGCGGAAGGCGGTTCTAAGAGTCATATCATCACGGTATCGAAATAAATTGACCATCACCGATCCACGGATCCTGCCTGATGCCTTGGAGATAGAGAAGGCGGACATCGTGCGCTGGACTTCCGGTTGAAAGCCATTTGGAGCGCTAAGCCATGGCGCGCAAGCTGGGTGCATTACCCGCAGCGCGCAGGCCGTATAGCGCCGCTGCCCTTATCGCTGTTGACGTGCTCCCCAAAGCTCTACCAGTCATAACTGGAGTCCGGGGTTGGTATG